>JAGWRX010000093.1 GCA_028876395.1 Acidobacteriota bacterium | reverse complement strand
CCAGCCGCCCCTGCTCCAGCGTCAACTCAGTCAGCGGGCTCTTGCCGATAAGGGAATAGCGGTGCTGAATCTCCTCAATCACCTGCTGCGGCAGCGGACGGCCGCTGACCACGTTGCGCAGGTATTCAGGAATCTGCTCGACCGTTTCGGGGGTTCCGTGGGCCAGCAGCAGCACGGCCCGCCTAGCCATTCTTCGCCTCCAGGCGAAACTCGCGCACCATGCGCACCACCGCCTGCACATTTTCAACCGGCGTGCCGGGCACAATTCCGTGCCCCAGGTTGAAGATGTGTCCCGGCCGCCCATTCGCCGCGCGCAAAATCTCATGCACGCGCCGCTCCAGCACTTCCAGCGGAGCAAACAGCGTAATCGGGTCCAGATTGCCCTGTACCGCGTGTCCGTGTCCCGCCGCGCGCCAGCCCTCATCGAGCGGCTGCCGCCAGTCCAGCCCAATCACGTCAGCGCCGGTCGCAGCCATCTCGCCCAGCAGCCCCGCCGTCTCCACGCCGAAGTAAATTACCGGCACGCCCATCTGTTGCACCGCGCGCACCAGTCGCTTCGACGCCTCGAAGGCGTAGTCGCGATAGTCCGCCAGCCCCAGCGACCCAACCCAGCTGTCGAATATCTGAATCACATCCGCGCCCGCCTGCACCTGCAGCAGGCAGTACTCCGTCAGCACCGTCACCAGCTTGTCCAAGAGCATGCGCCACGCAACGGTGTCGCCATACATCATCTGCTTCGTGTGGATGTAGTTCCTCGATCCGCCGCCCTCAATCATGTAGCTGGCCAGCGTATACGGCGCGCCGCAAAAGCCGATGATGCCCAGCCGGTCGCGAAAATGCGCCGCCACCTTCTCAATCGCGCGCGCCACGTAGGCCAGATCGGCGGCGCGGTCCGTGCGCAGCGCGCGCACGTCCTCCGCAGTCCTCACAGGGTGGTGCACCACCGGCCCCTCGCCGGCCTGAAACTCGAAAGGCAACCCCATCGGCTCCAGCGGCAGCAGCAGATCGGCAAAGATGATGGCCGCATCCACGCCCAGCTTTTCCGCCGCGGTAATCGTCACCTCGGCGGCCAGCTCCGGCTGCTTGCAGATCTCGACGAGCGTGTGGTGCTTGCGTACGTCGCGGTACTCCTGCATGTAGCGCCCGGCCTGGCGCAGGAACCAGACGGGTGTGCGATCCACGGGTTTGCGCAGGCAGGCGCGCACAAATCGGGTGCCGTCCAGCAATGTATCCGTGGCGGCAGGGCTGCTTTGAGCTGTATCCATATCAAGTCAATTCTAGCTGGACGGAAGCAAGAAATGGTCGTCTGCGAAATTGGCGCTTTTGTAAAAGAACATAAACGCGGGAAAGATGGCGGCAGACAAAAAAACGGCCCCCGTTTTCGGCGGGGGCCAAGTTGCCTTGGTTCTCTCGTGTTGCGAGAGCTTGGTTGGCGGCCAGACGACTGGGGAGCCGTCGGGGCGGAATAGAGCCTCAGGGGGGTGGCTGCGCGGCTATTACGGCCGCTCCGCACCCGTCGAAGAAGCCACACCATGGGGAGATGTGGATTCCTGGGCCGCCAAACTGTTTTCCATCAACCGAATGTGCACGCTGCTGGTCCTCACCGGCTTGGTATCGGTGTCGCCGGCGGTCGCAACCTGGGCATTGCCCAGAGCAACGAAGTGCATGCGGTAGACGGGAATCTGGTGTTCGGTTACAAGGTAGCGCTCAACTGACTCGGCCAGCCGCTGCGAGCTCTGGATGCCGGCGGCGCCGCGTCCGGGCGAATGCGCGTCCATTTCGATGATGTATCCCTGGTGACCGGCGAGGCTGGCAGCCAGATCATCCAACTGCTTCTTCGCATCGGCGGAGAGGACCGGGCTGCCGCCGCGGAATGCAACGTCCGCCTCGGTCACCTGGTGATACTGGTCCAGACCATGCACGGTCGTGTTCAACTGGTCCACGTGACCGGATGCGCCCTGCGCGATGTCATTGGCATTCTTGGCCCGTGCGCCGGCCGCGCTGGCAGCCTGATTGGCAGCGTCTGCGGTGGACTGAGCCTGGCGGATGCCCGCCTGCGCGCGGCTATCCACGTCCTGAATATCCTTGGAGTTCTTGGCGTTCACCTGATCAAGCTCGGTGAGGCGATCATTGATCGGGTCAACCCGCTTCTTCACCCACACCTTGCGGGCAAAGGGATTCAGATGCCCCCAGAACCCTTCCTTGTCGGTGTTCGCCATGGAGGCCGAGGAAGAGGACGGCTGCGTCGCCGCCGGAGGGGCGCTCTGGGGTTCGGACTGCGCCTGCTGCGCCATCGCCGGAACCGCCATTACGGATGCCAGCACAAAAGCTGCGAATGAGCTGGGAAACAAAATTTGGGAAGTCGTCTTTGAGTGGATCATGTTTTTAAATGCCCCCTTCATGTAACTGCCAGGTCCTTGCGGCTAAGCTTCTCTTGCCGCTTGCCTCCCTATAAAGCAATGACCGTGCCAAAGTGAAGAGCGCACCGAATTCGAAATTAAGTCATTGATATTGCTATGCTTATCTATCAATAAAGCCTGAGGGCACTCCGCCCTGAAACCCGGCAGGCCGCACCGCGTATGTAATTTTTACAGTTTGGAGTAAGTTCTACCGGGTAAAGAGACGTTCGGGCTAATTCGAATCGACGTGAAGGATGCGAATCTCAGGGTACGCGCCATCCCAGTCCGGCGAGACGGCGTCGAAGATGAGGCGGAAGTCGCGCGCGGCGCCGGGCTTAAGCGGCGCGGCAGAGACCGGTTCCACATCAATATATGGGTCGCGCATGCGGATCAGCTTGAGAGCTTGCGTCTCATTCTGCGTCACTTCCCTGGCCGGGTCACGGAAAAGCACCTGCACGGTGATGCCGGTAACGGTGCGGTTTCCCTTGTTGGCAATGTGTCCATCGATATAGGTGACTTTGCCGCCCGCCAGGTTGCCTGACTCGCTCATCACGAGCCCCGTGATGGGCAGGCTGGCCGCGTAAGGATCGAGCGCGGAAGAAATCGGCATCACCGTCGGCGGCTTCCGGCCGTGTTCGAGCACAAGAACCACGACAGCAGCCACAACAAGAACGGCTGCGGCGGCAATGATCAGGGGCAGCCAGTTGCGCTCCCGCGTTTCGGCAGACGGAACAAGATTGAGATCGGGGCCTGTGCTCACGAAGGGATTTTACACCCGTCTCAAAAGGAATCGTGCGGCTCTCTTCGTTCTTGCATTAAGAGTGAAGAAACTGGCTCCTCCGGACGATATAACCGGGAGAGAGCCTCGATTGCAAAGGGTCTACATCTTTTGTTTGATTCCCTTGGTAACGGATCGACCTCCTAATAGTAGGGACAAAGTTCGGGGGAACCGGTCCAATCAGATATTCGTAACCCTGTTTCTGTGGTCACTGCCGTAACCGCCAGGAAGGCAAACATGCAGCCCTCCCCCCAATCCGCAACCTCCACGCTGCCGTCACCCGACGGCGGACTGGCGCAGTGCAGACGGTGCTCCTATGTGGCGTATCAGGCCATGACCGTCGCCGCCATTCTGCTGGTGCTGGTGAGCATGTGGGTGTTCTGACGCGCTAAGAGCGCGAGCACGCCGAGGAACAGCCGCGCTGTGCGCCGCTTCCATGCGGACTTCTTCCCTTGCAATCTGAAGCAGACACCTTGAGAAAAACCGAGGCGGCCGAAGTGTGCCCCATAATTTTCTGCAAGCATTCTGTGGAAAACTGCAAATAAAAAAGGGGGGGTAGGGGTACCCCTCGGTGGTGCGGACAGAGGCTAAAGCCCGTTTGTCTTTTGGGCGATTGGCGGCACGACTGAAGTCATGCCCTGTTCCAAAGCCTGACCGTGAAACGCCCTATGGGAGCACGGCTTTGATTGCTGCAATTCCATTGTGCAGGACGGAGGGGAAATGATCTGCAAAATGGGCGGAAGAAATTTTGGGTGGGCGGAGTGCCGAAGGCCAAGCGGGGGTTGCGGTCCGCCCATTCCCATATCTCGGAAGCGAGACCAGGGTCACCGCGCATCCATGTGATTCCTGCCTTGCAGGGCTTTCACTCAGTCGGCTGGTTAGGCGGAGTGATCGGGCGTGCGGCTGCTTTTGCGGCGCGAAGGATGGCGACGAAGTGCCAGCCGATGGTGGAGAAGACGACCACAAGCAGCGCGGGGACGAGCAATGCGAAGAGGCTTCCCTGCCCGCTGCGCGCAGCGCGGATGATGGCCCACTGCAGGATGGCAAAGAAGCCGGAGAGTTCTGCCTTGAGCCAGGACATCATGTCGAGGGTGATGTCCTGCAGCCGGGGCAGGCTCATGCGCGTGGCGCGGACGGGGTAATGGAATGCGCCGGGGAAGAGCGCGGTGACGCTCATGGCGAAGTAGAGCCCGATGGCGACGATGGGCAGCAGGATCATCGCGGCAGGCGAGCCCCAGCCGTTGGCGTTGCCCGCGGCGTCAAAGTGCGTGGGGATGCGGTCCGGCAGGCGATTGGGACCGGTAAGGGCATCGTAGGTAATCCAAACAAGCAGCGCCAGGGCGACGAGCGCGATGGCTTCAAGCGATTTGCGCATGGCGATCCTTTCGGATTGGGAATGCAAGCAAAGGATACAGCGCGTGCGGGCTCTCAGCCGAAGCGGGCGCGCTTGACGGACTGGCGGAAGTCTTCGCCGTGCATCTCGACGCGGACGCACATCTCGGCGAGGCGCGAGCGCATGCGGTCGCCGATGCGGTCGCCGAGGGTGTCTTCGCCACGGACGGGTGTTGCGCCGTTCTTGTCTGACTTGAAGCCTGCTCCGGCGGGCTGGTCGGCGTAGTTGGTGGTGATAATGGTCGTCAGCTTGTCGTTGTAGCGCGTGTTCAGGATCAGAGCGACCGTGTCCCAGACCCACTCATTGGGCTTTTGCGCGCCGAGGTCGTCGAGCACCAGCACCTCGGCGGCAAAGATGGGCTTCAGCAGTTCAAGCTCCGTGGTGTTGACCTGCGGGTTGTAGCTGTTCTGGATTTTCTTGAGCAGTTCGCGGTAGTCGCAGAAGAGCCCCTTGACGCCGCGCTCCTGCACGAGGCGCTGGAGCACGCCGACGGCGAGATGGGTCTTGCCGAGGCCGGATGTGCCGACAAAGATCAGGCCGTTGCCGGCGGTATCGACCGGGTAGGCGTCGGCAAACTTGCGGGCGCTCATGAGCGCATGAGCCAGGGATGGATTGGCGCCCTTGAACGCCGTTTCGTAGGTGTCAAGCGAGCAATGGCGGTAGCGCTCGGGAATCTGCGCCGCGGCGAGGCGGCGGTGATAGCGCTGCAGTTGCTGGCACTCGCAGGGGCGCGTGCCCCGCACGCCCGAGGGGGACAGCACCGGGACTAGGCCGATTCCGCCGCAGATGGAACACTCGCTCATCTCTCCTTAGAGCCTAGCGCATGAGGCATGGGTAAGGGCCGGTGCGGAATGGGGCACGTTTTGTGGAAAAGCCGTGGCCGTGGCGCGGGGCGATTGCCTACAATCGGATGCGCCGGCGAAAAGTCGATTTGATTGCCGCGAGCCCACGGAGGATATTGTGAACCGATTCGCACTGCGCACGTTGATTGCGGCCGCTCTGGCCATTGTTGCTGCTCCGGCGATGTTGTCTGCGCAGGAGCCCGGCACCAAGCCTGAAATCGCGGCTCCCGCTCCTGCACAGGCAGCGGCTTCAGGACATCCCGACAACGACTATTGGCGCAAGCATGACCAGCAACTGCTGACGGATTTCGGCTGGCTGGCGCGGTTCAAGGATGCGAACGAAAAGCTCGGTTCGCCTGCCGCGGGCGAGAATCGCGTGGTGTTCATGGGCGACTCCATCACCGAGGGCTGGCATCTGGATGTGTCGTTCCCGGGGAAGCCGTATATCAACCGCGGCATCAGCGGCCAGACTTCGCCGCAGATGCTGTTGCGCTTTCGGCAGGACGTAATTGACCTGAAGCCGAAGGTGGTGGTGATTCTGGCGGGGACAAATGACATCGCAGGCAACACCGGCCCCATGACGCTGGAGCAGTCGGAAAACAACCTGGCCTCCATGGCCGACCTCGCAGCGGCGAACCACATCAAGGTGGTGCTGTGCTCCGTGACGCCGGCGTTTGATTTCCCGTGGCAGCGCGGGCTGGAGCCGGCGCCCAAGATTGACGCACTGAACAAGTGGATCAGGAGCTACGCAGCCGAGAAGGGTTACGTGTATGTGGACTACCACTCGGCCTTGAAAGACGCGCAGGACGGGCTGCCACCCGCGCTCAGCAGGGACGGCGTGCATCCGCTGCCCGCAGGGTATGCCATCATGGCGCCGCTGGCTGAAGCGGGCATCGCGAAGGCGCTGGCGCAGTAGCCGATACGGACCTCCGATTGCGAATCCGGCCAAATCCCCCTACAATAGAAGAATTGCAGGAAAGGTCTGTCTTCGAGAGATGCCCAAGGAAAAGATTCATCCCAATTACGACGCAGTGCGGGTTCTGTGCGCCTGCGGAAACAGCTTTGAGACCCGCTCGACCCACAAGGGCGACATTCACGTGGAAATCTGCTCGGTCTGCCACCCGTTCTTTACCGGCAAGCAGCGCCTGGTGGACACCGCGGGCCGCGTGGAACGCTTCCGCCGCAAGTATGCCAAGGCTGGTGAGACGGCTCCGGCCAAGTAGACGAGCCGAGGCAAACAGTTGGTACGATTGGGCCTCCGCCGCGGCGGGGGCCCACGTTCGTTAGGAGCCGTGCACAATGGCAGGCAAGGGTTTTACCGTAAAAAAGGACTGGGACAATCCCAAAGTGCACGCCATGCCCGCGGAGACGCGGGTGCCGGCAGAGGTGCGCGTGGGCCCGGTGGCGGTAGCTCCAGCAACCATGCTGGCCCCCATGGCCGGTGTCACGGACACGGTCTTCCGGCGCTTCATTCGCCATGCCAGCCTGTTTACGGCGGCGGCCAGTCCGGGCGAATCCGCGATTGAGGCGGAAGTGACCAACGCGCAGTCCGGCTGCGGGCTGCTGATGACCGAGTTCACCTCGGCCGATGGGCTCTCGCGGATGCGCGAGGCCAAGCGCAAGCGCTACCTGACCTTCTATGAGGATGAGCACCCAATCGGCGCGCAGCTCTTCGGCTCAAACCCGGAGACGCTGGCCGAGGCGGCGCGCATTGTGGAAGACACGGGCTTTGACCTGGTGGACCTGAATCTGGGCTGCCCGGCCAAGCGCGTCGTGGGCTGCAACGGCGGCTCAGGGCTGCTGCGCGATCTGCCAAAGATCGGCGAGATTTTTCGCGCCGTGCGCAAAGCCGTGACGATTCCCTTCACCGTGAAGTTCCGGATGGGCTGGAACGACGCGCAGATTGTGTGCGTGGAACTGGCGCGCATGGCGGAGTCCGAAGGCCTGAACGCCGTGGCGCTGCACGCCCGCACCCGCGAGCAGGGTTACAGCGGCCAGGCGCGCTGGGAGTGGATTGCGGCGGTCAAACAGGCGGTGACGATTCCCGTCATCGGCAACGGCGACATCCGCACGCCGGAGGATGCGGCGGCCATGGTGGCCCACACCGGCTGCGATGCGGTGATGATTGGCCGCGCGGCTCCGGCCAACCCGTGGATCTTCCGGCAGATTGCCCAGTACACCGCGACAGGTCGTTACGAGCTGCCCACGGTGCAGGACCGCTACCAGATGATTCGCGCCTATTTTGAGATGCTGCTGCACGAAGCCGAAGCCAGCCAGGCACTGCCGCGCGATGCCCGCCATGGCGAGACAGCAGGCAAGATGAAGCAGTTTGCCACGTGGTTTACGCATGGCGTGCCGGGCGGGGAAAAGCTGCGCGCGGCCATCTACCAGGCGCGCACCGGGGCCGATGTGCTGACGCAGGTGAACACCTTCTTCATGGCGCAACAGGCGGACTGCGCTGCTTCCGCAGACGAGGCTGATGACGTGGACGCGGCGGCCTTTCCTGAAGACGCGCTGGTTTGTGACTAGACCTGGCTTACATCTTCATGCAATCGGCAGCCGCACGGTTGCGCGCGCACCTTCTCCGTCTTCGCGGTTGAGCAGGCGGATTTCTCCGCCGTGCGCGCGGGCAATCTGCTGCGCCAGCGCCAGACCAACGCCGCTGCCCGCGGGCTTGGTGGTATAAAACGGCACAAAAAGATTCTCAGTGTTGGCGATGCCCAGGCCGCGGTCTTCGATGGTGACCACGATACCTGACTCATCCTGCCGCCAGCCGATGCGCACGGGCTGCGCGCCATTGGCCAGCGACGCATCCACCGCGTTGGCCAGCAGGTTGATGAACATCTGCTCCAACTGGTCGGGATCGGCATGCAGTGTAGCAGCGGGGCCAGGGTCGAGCATCACTGGCACGCGCTGCTCCAGCAGAGCCACCCGCTCCAGCAGAGGCTCCAGTTCCACCGTCTTCAACTGCGGCGGCGGCAACTGGGCAAGCAGCCGGTAGGACTGCACGAAGCGGTGCAGCGCATCGGCGCGGCTCTCCACCACGCCCAGGCCGCGGCGGAAATCGCGCAGCATGCTCTCATCGCCATCCATCCGGTCAACGCGCGCCAGCAGGCTGCCGGCGATGGACTTGATGGGCGCAAGCGAATTCGAAAGCTCATGGCCCAGCACGCGGATCAGGCGCTTCCATGCGGCCTGCTCCTCTTCCTTGAGAGGCTGGCTCACGTCGGCCAGCAGAAGCAACGTGTGCGGCACGCCGTCCTGCCGGAAGGCAGCCTTGCGCAGCAGCCAGCGCGTGGGCCTGGAGCCGAAGGAATGAATGCTCTGGTCGGGCGCGTCGAGCAGATGCTCAAGACCCAGCTCGCGCGCAGTGCGGCCAAAGCAGCGGGCATGAGGCACGCCCAGCAGCTGCACTCCGGCATCGTTGACCAGTTGAAGCACGTTGTCGCGGTCAAAGGCGAACAGCGGCGCATGCATGACCTCAAGAATGCGCGCCAGCAGCGCGGTGGCTTCAAGAGACCGCACGCGCTGCTTCTGCAGCAGGTCGGCAAGCGCGTTGATCTCCGCTGCCAGCTCGCCCAGCGGGTCCTGTATGCCGGCCCCGCGCGCGCGGAAGGAATAGTCGCCCTCGCGCAGCGACGACACGACATTGGAAAGCGTCTGCAACGGGCGCACCATGCCTTCAATCAGCGCGCTGGATACAAGCGCAAAGTAGAGCAGCAGGCATCCGATTGCCAGCACGGCCGGCACCGCGGCGATGCTGCGCTCAAGCATGAGTATCGCGCCAAAAAGCAACGCGGGCAGAGCAAGCAGAAGGCAGTAGATCCACGCCCGGCGCACGGCCGAGCGCCTGCGCCCGCGCACATTACGCTCAGAGGTCATACTTTTCAATGCGGCGATAGAGCGCCGCGCGGCTCAGGCCCAGCGCTTCCGCGGCTTGCGAGATGTTGCCATCGCAGCGGCGCAGCACTTTGCGGATGAGCAGGGCCTCAACCTCATCGATACTCATATTTTCAAAAGAGGTGGAGGACGGGCGCGCAGCGGCAACGGCAAGATTTGCCGGCTCGATCTCCTCGCCGCGGCACAGCAGCACGGCGCGCTCCACCGTGTGTTCCAGCTCGCGCACGTTGCCGGGCCAGGGGTATTGCATCATCTGCTGCATGGCGGCGGCCGAAAAGCCGGCGACCTGTTTGCGATAACGCGTGCGGTTGCGAGCGAGGAAGTGCGTGGCGAGCAGCGGAATATCTTCCCGCCGGTCGCGCAGCGCAGGCAGATGAATCTCCACAGTGTTGATGCGGAACAGCAGGTCTTCGCGGAAATTGCTGTTCCTTGCCTCTTCGCGCAGATCGGCATTGGTGGCGGAAAGAACGCGCACATCCACGCGGCGCGTTTGCGAGGACCCCACGCGCTCCAGCTCGCCGCTCTCAAGCACGCGCAGCAGCTTGGCCTGCTGGCGCAGCGGCACGTTGGCAATCTCATCCAGGAACAGCGTGCCGCCGTTGGCCAGTTCAAAGCGGCCGACGCGGTCAGTCCGCGCATCGGTGAATGCGCCTTTGACGTGGCCGAAGACTTCGCTCTCAAAGGTGCCCTCCGGCAGGCCGCCGGCGTTGACCGCCACCAGCGGCATGCGCGCTCGGGGCGAGGCCGCGTGCAGCAGCTTGGCGACGATCTCCTTGCCCGTGCCGTGCTCTCCGGTGATGAGGACGTTTGCATCCGAGGGGCCGACCTGCGCAATCAGCTCCAGCACCGGCTGCATGGAGGGCGCTCCGGCGATGAAGTCCGGCATGCCTTCGGCGCGGAGCAGGCGGTTCTCAAGCTCCAGTTGACGCGCGCGGCGCAGCGCCTGGTGCAGCTCGGCGTGCACGCGGACAAGACTGACGAGGCGCTCGTTTTCCCATGGCTTCTGAATAAAGTCGCGAGCGCCGCGCTTGATGGATTCAACGGCGAGGTCGATGTTGCCCCAGGCGGACATCACGATAACCGGCAGGCGAGGATCAATTTCGGTCAGGCGCGCCAGCAGATCGAGGCCCTCCTGGCCCGACGTGGTGTCGCGCGCGTAGTTCAGATCGATGAGCAGCACGTCGTAGTCGCTCTGGCCCAGCGCCTCCAGCACCAGCTGCGGCGAGCGCACGCAATCCACGCGGATGCCCTGCGGCTGCAGCAGCAGCTCCACCGCCTCAAGAATGTGCGGCTGATCGTCGGCGACGAGGATGCGAATTTTCTCTTGCTTATTGGGGATGGTCAGCCTCCGCTGCGCCGGCCCTTGCTTCGGCGATTGAGATGCCATATTGCTCCAGCACCGTGCCGGCGGCCCGCCGCACCTCGATGCGCTCCTTTTCATACGCCGTCTCGGCAGTCACCAGCGCCGACTCGGCCAAGGCCAGATCGTGCTCGGCGGCAAGCGTCTGCTGATTGGAGCCCGCGCCGAGTTTCTGCTCCTTCTGCATGATATCCAAAGTGCGCTGCGCCAGGTCGCGCGCCTTCCGTGCGGCATCCACGCGGCTTGCTCCCTGCTCCTCAGAGAAGCGCGCGCTGCGGACCTCGATGAGAATTTTCTTTTTCAACTCCTCCAGGTAGACCTGCGACTGCCGGTATTCAAGCTCGGTGCGATACTGGTCGGCTTTGGCGATGCGGTTGCGCAACGGGATGCTCAACTGAAAGCCAACCTGGTATTCCGGCGATGAGTAATTCAGCGCATTTGCCAGTGTGCCGCCATAGCTGCCCGGGGCGCTTACGGTGCCGCCGCTGGCAAGATACTCCGGGTTGGGAGAGCCGCCATAGCCTGTTCCCGCATACATTCCATACAGACCAAGCGAAGGCAGCAGCGCGTTTCGAGCGGTCTTGCGGCTCAACTCGCGGTTTTTGAGGTCGAGGTTCGACTCGGTGAGCTCGGTGCGATTCTTGAGTGCCGCCGCAATCGTATCCTGAATCGGCTCGGTGTCCGGCTGGATCTGCCCTCCGATATGGTCCACCGGCACCACCGGCATCTCTTCCAGCATCGGGTTGTCGAGGCTGCGCGTGATGGCGTTCTTCATGTAGAGTTCCTGCAGCTCCAGGTTGGTGCGGGCTACGGTCAGGTCCTGCTCGCGCGTTGCCAGTTCGCCTTCAGCCTTCAGCACGTCCATCTCTGGAATCGCCTGGAGCGCGAGCTGTTTGCGGCTCGTCTCCAGGGTCTCCTTCGCGAAGGCCACCGAGCGTTCTCCCACCTGCTCGTTATCATAGGCGCTCACAAGGTCCCAATAGATGTCGCAAATCTGCGTGACGGTGGCAATCACCTGTGCGCGGAAGGCGATGTCGGAGATCTGCTGGTTGGTGCGCGCGATGCGCAGGAAGCGCAGATTCGGGCCCAGGCCGAAGCCGGCCAGCACCTGCTGCTGAAATACGACACGCGCGCTGGCGTAGAGCTGCGGGTTCAGTGTGTTGTAAGGGCTGTTGGACGTGCTGCGGTTGTTATTCCAATCCACCTCAAGATTGCTGCCCGTGGGGAACGACTGATAGTAGCTCATGTTCGCCAGGGTGGTGTTCACATGGTAGATGGGCACCCCGAAGATCTGCCGGTTGGGAAGGAGTTGCGAAGTATGGTCGATGTAAACCTGCGCATTGATCAAGGGATCGTAGCTCGATACCGCGGTGCCTGTTCCGAGCGTGGACTGCACCAGGCCGGAAGCACCCGAACCCGCGCCGCCCGCGCCGCTTGAGGTGCCTCCAGCGCCGGTACCCGCGCCCGCGGCGCCCGCGCCGCCGCCAGGCGTGCCCGACACGACGCCGGTGTTGACGCCGCGCGGAAAGCCGCCGGCCCGGGTGCGCTGAATGTCCGTCTGTGCGATGGGCAGGTTATAGCGCGCGATCACCATGTCGAGGTTGTTCTCAAGCGCAAGGTCGATGGCATCGCGCAGCGAAAGGTAAAGCTTGCCGTCGCGGACCAGCGAGTCGAGCCGCGCGGAGTTGACCATGCTGGGCGGCGGAACGGACGTGCCGCGATAGGCGTCGAACGGATTGAGAGAGCGCCGCTGCAGTTGCTCGAATGGAACGCTGCGCTGCGCGACGGGCGCGGCGGTAGCCACCGGCGGCGATGTCTGCACGGACGCCGCCGTGGCTGCCAGCTCCGCGCCAAACGCCATGTTGACCTGCAAGAGCAGCACTGCCGCGACGGCCTGCATGCGTGTACGCAAGCGGGGGAAATTCGTGATGGGATGGTTCGCTCGGGGAGACTTCACTTTGCGCCGACCTCCGTGGAATGGGCGTGCAGGTTTTCGTCGCGCGTGAGCCAGCCATCGTGCAGTTCGACGATGCGCGAGCCGTAGCGCGCGTTCTCCAGGGAGTGCGTGACCTGCACAATCGTGGTTCCCTGGCGATTGAGTTCGCAAAAGAGTTCCATAATCTCGCGGGCCTGCGTGGAGTGCAGATTGCCCGTGGGCTCATCGGCCAGCAGCAGCGCGGGCGCGTGGACGACGGCGCGCGCGATGCCCACCAGTTGCTGCTGCCCGCCGGAGAGCTGGCTGGGAAACAGATCCTTCTTGGCGACAATCTTGAAGCGGTCAAGAATGTCAGCCACCATGCCCTGGCGGTCTTTGGCCGGCAGACTCTTGTAGGAAAGCGGAAGGTCGATATTCTCAGCCACCGTTAGATCGTCCAGCAGATGATAGCTCTGGAAGACCATGCCGATCCGCTGGCGTGCCAGGTCCGCGCGCTGCTTGCGATTGAGCTTGTGCGCGGGCTTCTCGCCTAACCAGTATTCGCCCAGCCAGCCGTCGTCGAGCAGTGCAAGCACGTTGAGCAGCGACGACTTCCCTGCTCCCGAAGGACCCATCACGGTCACAAACTCGCCTTCTTTGATCGTGAGGCCGATGCGGCGCAAGACCCACGTTTCCGTGTAGCCGGTCTTGTAACTGCGTTCGATATTTTTCAGTTCAATCATGATGGTCAATGACTCCAATCTGAATTCAGAACCGTCCGTCCGGCAGCTATTCGGTCCGTAATGCGTGCATGGGTTCAATCGAAGCCGCACGGCGGGCTGGCAGCAGGCAGGCAGCCGTACCCACCACAAGAAGCGTGCAGACCGCTCCAGTAGCTACTACCGGATCGTATGGGCTTACCTGAAAGAGAAGACTGCTCACTATGCGAGCCAAGCCAAAAGCTAGCGCCACACCCGCGGCGGCGCCTCCAGTAACTGGAACCATTCCGTCACGGAGCACCAATCGATATATTGTGGTGCGCTGCGCCCCGAGCGCTATGCGCAATCCGATCTCGCGATAACGCTGTACGACGGAATAGGTGATTACACCATAAATGCCAAGTCCAGCCAGAAACAGCGCGCTCACCGCGAACAGGAGCAAGAGATCCATCTCAAAGCGCTGGTTTGCCACCGAGTCCGCCACCACGCTCCCCAATGCGCGCACAGTTGGCACGGGGACGTTGCGGTCGACACTCCAGATTGTTTGCCTGATCGTATCTCCCATTTCGGAGGGAAGCTGCCGCGTTCGCACAACAAGTCCAGCTACTGGCTCGGTACGATACCAGTACGGAACATAGATCATCATCGGATCCGGCTGGGCAAGGGAGATTGTCCTTGCATTGGCGACGACTCCGACAACTGTGAAAGGCTTCTCCCCCTTTTCCGGATCTCCCCGGCTGAATTGCTGCCCGACGGGATCCCGTCTCGGCCACAGGGTTTTCGCGGTCTTCTCCGAGACCAGAGCCACGTTCTTGCCCCAGTCGCTCCGGCTGAAGAACTGCCCCGACAGGAGCGGCAGATGGATGGCCGAGAAGTACTCCGGACTGACCGAACGGAAGCTCTCCAGGGGTAGTTGCGTAACGGGACGCGCATCCCCGGCAACGCGCGCCATATCGCCCCAACTATCTCCGGTCAGCGGCAGCACACTGGTGACAGCGGCATGCTCCACTCCGGGCAGCCGATCCATGCGATCCAGAACTTCCCTGTAAAAATCCGCGCGATGCTGGTCATCGCGATACGACTCCATGGGCAAGTCAACGGTAGCCGTCATCGTGCGCTCGGCGGCGAACCCGCGGTCTACACTCATCAGCTTCATCAGGCTTGTGACCAGCAGTCCGGTGATGAGGACGAGCGCGACGCTAACCGCAACTTCGATTCCGACCAGAACCCGCCGGGCGCTCCGGGTCCCGCGCGATTCGCTCGCCAGTCGCGACTCCGTGTGAAGCACTTCGTTCGGAGCGATAGCGGATACCATGAGGGCCGGCGCCGCTCCGGCGAGCAAGGTCGCGACGACTGCCAGAAGCAGCGCGCATCCTGCTCCAGCCCAGTTAAGATGCAGCGAACCGCGAAAATCGAGGGCCGAGGGAAGGTAGCGCTGCATAGCGGGAACAATGGCTGAGGCCAGCAGAATACCCAACCCGCCTCCGGCAGCCGCCAGCACTGCAGTTTCGCGGAGCGCCATACGCACCAACTCCCTGCGCCTCGCGCCGAGAGCTGCCGCCACCGCCATTTGCTGCTTTTGCCCGACCGCACGGGTCAGGAGCAGATTGGTGACGTTTACGCAACCCACTAGCAGCAAGCCGGCAACAGCCGCCAGCAGGATCAGCAGAGATTCTCGATTTTTTCCTACGAGTTGCTGCTGAAAGGGAGTGATGGCCACCGAGAGGGTCGCCTTTTCATCCGCCGGGAGATTCGCGCTGATCGTGTGTTGCAGGGCGTCCAGATCTGCTGAAGCCGCTTTGACCGATACTCCCGGCTTCAGGCGTCCCAATCCAAAGTAGTTAAGGTCGCCCATCTCTTCGGCGAGCCGCTCCTTCGAGAAGGCCAGCGGTTCCAGCACCCCAATGGGCAACGGGCGATTTGTATCGCCGATCGTGGCTATCGTTTGCACTGCAGGCATGTGAAAGGTCTGCGGCATCACCCCAATCACTGTGTAAGGAAAGCCGCTTAGCCGAATGGTCTTGCCTACAATGCCGGGATCGCTGCCAAATTGTTCGCGCCACACATCATGCATCAGAATCGCGACGTGTTCATTCCCGGGCTGTGCTTCACTGACTGTAAATGCACGGCCCAATTGCGGCTGTACCTGCAGTACAGAAAAGATTCCAGGCGTGGCCGCCAGCACTCCCACCTGCGTCGGACGGCCTTCGGAACCAAGCGGAGCCGACCCTTGCTGCATCACGGCCATTGAACCAAAGCTGCGGTTGTGCTGCTGCCAGAGGGCGAAGTGATTCGCGCTCACCGGCAAGGTCGGATAAATATTGCTCCATTCCGCTGCGATCTCTTCCATGTTCACGATCCGGTCCGACTGGGCAAATGGCAACGGACGCAACATCACGTCATAGACAAGAGTGAAAATCGCGGTCGTTGCACCGATGCCAAGGGCCAATGTGAGTATCACGGTCAGCGCAAATCCAGGCACGCGCCGCAACTGGCGCACAGCATAATGAAGGTCTCGTAGCATGTTCATCGCATCTTCTCCCGTTTACTCCGTCCTCAGCGCCTGCATGGGCTCAATGGATGCAGCGCGCCGCGCGGGGATGAAGCCCGCAAGGGACGCGCACAAAGCGAGCACCAGCGTGGCCGCGGCAATCGCCAGCGGGTCGTAGGCTTTTACGCCGTAGAGTTGGCTGGCCATCAGGTGACCGGCCAGGAGCGCACAGGGAATGCCGAGCGCGATGCCGAAGGCAATCTGTATCAGAGCGCCACGCAACACCAGCGACACGACGCTCGAACGCGTGGACCCAAGCGCCATGCGGATGCCGATCTCGCCGGTGCGGCGGGCCACGAAGTAGGACATGACGCCGTACAGTCCAACGGAGGCCAGGATCAGCGCGAGAATGCCGAAGAGGCTTGTGAGGCGCGCTACCAGCCGGTCTTCATTGAAGTTGCCGGCCACCTGCGCATCCAGCGAGCGCAAATCCATGACCGTGAGATTCGGATCAATGCCGGCAAGGGTGCGGCGGATAAGGGCGTCGGCATCCTGTTGCGGCCGGTTGAACTGGATGACCATCGCATTGATGAACATGGACTGCCTCTCCATGGTGATCAAGGGCGGTTCCGTATACCCAGTCATCTTCTGCGAGAGCGGACGCAGAAAGACAGCGCGCACCGGATCGCGCGGGTTGTTCATTTTAAAGTCGAAAAAACACCCGCAATCTCAAAGCTTCCGGAGTACTTCGTTTCGTCGATGCCGAAATGCTTCCCCACGGCGTCCTGATTGGGAAAGAATTTCTTTGCGAAGGTCTCGTTGACCAGGACGACCTGCGGCGCTGTTTGCGTGTCCTGCTCGGTAAATCCCCGGCCGCGCACGATGGGAACGCCGATGGCATCGAGGAAGTGAGTGCTCACGCGATCCCATGTGGAGCCGCATTTAGAGTCGGGCCCCGGAGCGGGATAGCCCTGCTGAATAACGCATTCGCCCCAGTTGTCGCCTTCAAGCGGGCTGTACAGAGCCATCCCGACGCTGGAGACTCCGGGCAATGCGGAAAAGCGATCTTCGATTTCGCGGTAGAGCGCGGGCACGCGATCGATGGTGTAACCAGCGCCGGCCGGATCAAAGTGCAGCACGTAGCGATTGGTTGTTGCGATGCCGAAGTCCTGATGTTCGAGCTTGCCCAGCGATTTGGTCATCAGGATGGCCCCGGCAAGCAGCACCAGCGACAACGCGGCCTGAAACACAACGAGCGCCTTCTGCGGCAGCGACGAGCGATCGCGCGTGGAACGATTGACTCCGCGCAGCGCCTCGGCAGGCTGGGCGTGCGACGCCATCCACGCGGGCGCAATACCGAACAACACGCCGGTGACAAGAGAGGCGAGGAATGCAAAGCCAAGCACCGCAAGAGAAGGGCTGGCATCAACGGGGAGGTTGCGCGCGTCGGGAAATGCGAGCGCAAGAATGGTGCGCGAGCCGCCGTACGCTACGGCCAGTCCTGCCAGCCCGCCGATGCAACTGAGCAGAACGCTCTCTGTGATGATCTGGCGAATGACAATCCGGCGGCCTGCGCCCAGGGCCATGCGCACTGCAATGTCCGCGCGACGCGCTGTGCCGCGCGCCAGCAGCAGATTGGCAATGTTGGCGCAGGCGATGAGCAGCACGACGGTCGAGAGAATCATCAGCATCTTGAGACCCTGGCCGGCTTCCTGTTGCAGGTTCTGGATGCCGCCGCCGCCAGGCACGATGACCACGTGCTGCTTGGGAATGACTGCGGAACCGCCATTGTCGGTATACATCGGGCGCGTGGAAAGCCACTGCCTGAGCGCTGCGGACAGCCTGGTCTGCAGCGCAGCAATATTCGTTCCCGGTCGCACTCTGCCAATCGGATAGAGCCAGTTGGAGTCGGCGTGATGCAGGATCGCGCTGTCTCCGTTGACGTAAGGCTCACTCGAAAGCGGCATCCAGAAGTCCGGTGGCCTGTCGGTAACACGATCACCGAAGAAGCCTGGAGGAGCGATGCCAATGACGGTAAAAGGCCGGGCCTGAATGGATATGGTGGCGCCAACAATGGCAGGGTCGGCAGCGAACTCGTGTTGCCACGCACTGTAACTGAGGACCGTTACGGGCGCAGCGGCGGGCGCGTCGTCGCTCTCGCCCAGCACGCGCCCCGCATACGGGCCAATGCCAAGCGTGGAGAAAAAGTTGCCGGAGACATACTCGCTGCGCAGCGATTTGGATAGGGCCTCGCCCCGACGCACACTGAACGTGTTCTGGCCGGCCTGCACTGCCGCCAGTTGTTCAAACTCCGGCGCGGCGTTCTTCAGATGCAGGTAGAGGTCATAGGAGAAGATGTCGAAATCCCCGTTCTGGCCCACAAAGCCGCCATTCACGCAGCAGTCGTCGGTATCGCCAATGCGGTAGAGCTGCGATGGATCGGCAACAGGCAGCGAGCGCAGCAGGATGCCATGCACCAGCGTGAAGATGGCGGTGTTGGCGCCGATGCCCAGCGCCAGCGTGATGACCGCCGTCAATGTGAATCCCGGCGACTTGCGCAGCTGGCGCAATGCGTAGCGGATATCCTGAAGCGTCATTCTTACGCCTCCACTTCTTCAGTCAGCTTCTTCAGCTCGACCTCCGAGACGACCTTGCCGTCGAACAGGTGCACCTCGCGCTGGGCGTGCTTGGCGAAGCGCGGATCGTGCGTGACCATGCAGATGGTCGAGCCCTCGCGGTGCAGGTCGGCAAGCAGGTGCATCACCGCTTCGCCGTTCTTTGAGTCCAGGTTGCCTGTCGGCTCGTCGGCCAGCAGGATGGAAGGCGAACCCGCCAGCGCGCGGGCCACGGCCACGCGCTGCTGCTGGCCACCGGAGAGCTGTGCCGGAAAGTGCCGCATGCGATGCGCCATGTTCACGCGGTCCAGCGCTTCCTTCACGCGCTTCTTGCGCTCGGCCGACGGCATCCCCGCGCGATACGTCAGCGGCAGCTCGACATTCTCCTCCACGCTCAGGTCACCGATGAGGTTGAAGCTCTGGAAGATGAACCCGATCTCCTGGTTGCGAATGCGCGAGCGATCGCTGAAGCTCAGGTTCTCCACCGGATTACCGTTGAGCCGGTAGCGGCCGGAGGTCGGCGTATCCAGCAGGCCCAGAATCGAAAGCAGCGTCGACTTGCCGCAGCCCGAAGGGCCGGACATCGCCACGTACTCTCCGCGCGAAATGGTGAGATGAATGCCGGAGAGCGCATGCGTCTCCACTTCGTCGGTGTAGAAGACCTTGGTCAGGTCCTCGATTTCAATCAGCTTGTCGTTCGCAGCCATCCTGCCTCCCTCGTGTTCTGGAAATCGTGTGATCTGAAAGTGCATGTCCTTCCGCCGTCCGCGCAGGACTAATCCAGCCGGATGCGGTCCACATTGTCGTAGCGCGACATATCCGAGAGAATGACGGAGTCGCCTTCCTTCAGTCCTTCAAGCACCTGGATGTTATTGACCGAGGCGCGACCCACTCTGACCGGAACGCGCGTTGCGCCCTTGCCGTCTGCATCGAGTTTGAAGAGACTCAGCGTGGAGTTCTCATTGCCCAGCGCCGGCCGGCCCACATAGAGCACGTCGTTCAGATGCTCCAGGTCGATGGTTCCGTCCACGCTCAACTGCGGCACCGCGCCCGGTGGCAGCGGCCCATCCAGTTGTACGTCAACCGTGCGCGTTCCGTTCACGACGGAAGGGTCGATGCGAATCACGTGTCCCGGAATCGTCCCGTTGTGCGTGTCGATCGTCGCCGGCTGACCTATCTGAATGTCGCGCGCCTGCGTCTCCGCAATCTGCAGCGCGGCCTTCAGCTTGTCACGCTGGATGACCTCGGCCACCGACGTTCCCGCCGCCACATGCTGCCCCACCTGAACCGGCGTGGCCAGAGGGGCAAGCGTGCCGGTGATGCTCGACCGCACCTGCAACTCTTGCGACTGCTTCTGATAGAGAGCGAGCAGCGCCTTCGCCTGGTCGATCTTGGTCTGCGCCGACGCAAGCTGCACCTCAATCGCCTTCTGGTTCACCTCAAGCTGCTGGATGCTCAGGTGATGCTGCGCCGTCAGTTGGTCCGCCGTGTTCTTTGACTTTTGATACGCCAGCCCCGAAATCACGCCCAGCTTGTACAGCGCCTCGTCAGTTTGCGCCTGCAGCTGGTCCTGCGTGTAGTCGGCATTCACCGCCGCAGCCGCTGTCTTCTTGTCCATCAGCGTGCTCTGCAGTTGCGCCTGCATGCTCTTGTAATCCGCCTCGGCCGCCTTCACCGCCAGCTGCGCATCCAGCAGCTTCTGCTCCAGCTCGGGGTCAGCCAGGTCCATGATGATGGTGTTCGGCGTTACCTGCGCTCCCGGCAGCACGCGGATACGCACCACGGTCGCATCCGTCGGCGCGGGGATCAGCTCAATCGAGTCCTCGCGCGGGACAAGTGACCCGGTCGAGCCGCGCACCTGGCGAATCATGGGTCCGCGCTTGGCCGTGTCGGTCCAGATGGTGGAGCGATCCACGGTAGGAGCCGCCGGCTTGAGCCGCGCAACGGCCACCGCCGCAACCGTAAGAATCACCACCGCGACGCCGGCCCATACCAACAGGCGGCGCTTCCTCTTTTGCTTCAAGTCTGGGCGTGCGATATCCATCACTCTGGATACTGCACTTGCCATGCCAAAAGTTCCCTTGCAATTGATCGCTGATAATAAAGCAGTTGCTCGACGGCGTTTGTGCCCGGTCAAGGCGCTGGGTGGCCGCTTCCGTGCCCTACTGTCCGATTCCGGACAGTGAAAGCGCCGCGATCGCGACCCGGGATGCAACGCAACTTTGTGCGGCGGTCAGACGCGCTCGACGGCCAGGGCAACCGCGTTGCCGCCGCCCAGGCAGAGCGACGCGATGCCCCGGGCAGCTCCGCGCTGCGCAAGCGCATGCAGCAGAGTCACCAGCACCCGCGCTCCGCTCGCGCCAATGGGGTGGCCGATGGCAACTGCGCCGCCGTTGACGTTGACGCGCGCGGGGTCGAGTCCCAGTTCGCGGATTACGGCCAGGGCCTGCACACTGAACGCCTCGTTCAACTCGAACAGATCCACTGCGTCCAGCGTCCATCCGGCTTTCACGGCCACCTTGCGCACGGCCTCAATGGGAGCAAGGCTCATCCACTCCGGCTCGCGCCCGCTCGTGGCCTGGGCGCGAATCACGGCGAGTGGCCGGATGCCCAGTTCCCGCGCCCGCTCGGCGCTGGCAACCACAAGGGCCGCGGCGCCGTCGTTCACGCCGGGGGCATTTCCGGCGGTCACCGTGCCGCCCTCCTTGAAGGCCGGCTTGAGGCGCGCCAGGATCTCTACGGTCGTGTCGGGGCGGACAGACTCGTCGGCATCGAAGCGGCGCGGCGACTCGCCCTTCTTCGCAGGCGGCAGTTCGATGGGAAGAATCTCGTCGCGGAAGAGGCCCTGCGCCGTAGCGGCGGCAGCGCGGCGGTGCGACTCGGCGGCAAAGGCGTCCTGCTCCTGGCGGGTGATGCCATACTTCTCCGCCACCAGCTCCCCGGCCACGCCCATGTGGAAGCCGTTGTACACGTCCCACAGGCCGTCGTGGATCATCGAGTCCACCAGCGTGCCGTTGCCCATGCGATACCCGGCCCGGGCCTGCGGCAGCAGATAGGGCGCGTTTGTCATGGACTCCATGCCGCCCGCGACCACGATCTCAGTGTCTTCTGTCTGAATGCCCTGCGCCGCCAGCGATACGGCTTTCAGCCCCGAGCCGCAGACCTTGTTGATGGTGAGCGCGCCGGCCTGCGGAGGCAGTCCGCCGTGAATCGCAGCCTGCCGCGCCGGGTTCTGGCCAAGGCCGGCCGGCACCACGCAGCCCATGATGCACTCGTCCACATGAGCGGGCTCCACGCCCGCGCGGCGCACCGCCTCGCGCACCACAAGCGCGCCAAGCTGCGGCGCGGAAAAAGTCTGCAGCGATCCCTGAAACCTGCCCACCGACGTGCGTACTGCTGAAACGATCACGACTTCTCTCATCGCATGCGCCCTCGAATGTCCATTGAAAGTATAGGCGCATCCATCCCGCGCAGTGCCAACGCCGCCTGGGAACGCTGATTTGTGATTTGAAACGACATGGCCGTGACTGGAATCACAGACAGCCCTTGCATGAAAGGCGATTAATCATGGACCGCAAGGGTGCGTTTCCGGTTATCGAGGAAGCTCCTCAGTGCCGGACGCGCGATTTATCTGCGGATCGCCTTGGCGACCCAGCACAGTATTGCATTCAAGCAGGAACAGGGAGAATTTTCATGTCATCCAGCAGCCTCACGGTCACCGACAATCGCACAAATCGTACATATACCCTTCCCGTTGAGAATGGGACTGTCCGCTCCATGGACTTCCGTCAGATGCGGACCAGCGATGAGGACTTCGGGCTCATGCTTTACGACCCGGCATTCATGAATACCGCATCCTGCCGCAGCTCCATCACATACATCGATGGCGACCGCGGCATCCTGGAGTACCGCGGCTACCCGATTGAGGTGCTGGCCGAGCACTGCACCTTCCTCGAAGTCGCCTATCTGCTCCTCTTTGGCGAACTGCCCGATGAGGCAGAGCTGAAGGACTGGGTCAACGAAATCACCCACCACACCATGCTCCATGAAACCACCAAGAAATTCATGGAGAACTTTCGCTACGACGCGCATCCCATGGCGATGCTGGTCAGCACCGTGGCTGCCATGTCCTCGGTCTATCCTGAAGCAGGAAACGTGCACGATGCCGCAAACCGCCTGCACCAGATCAAGCGGCTGATTGGCAAAATGCCGACCATTGCCGCCATGTCCTACCGGCACAGCGTCGGATTTCCTTACGTCTACCCCGACAACGATCTGAACTACACCGAGAACTTCATGAACATGCTGTGGCGCATGGTGGAGCCGAAGTATGCCGCGCATCCCGTGCTCGCCCACGCCCTGGACATTCTCTTCATCCTGCATGCCGACCACGAGCAGAACTGCAGCACCAGCACAATGCGCGCCGTGGGCAGTTCCCAGGCAGACCCCTATCTCTCCATCGCCGCCGCTGCCGCCGCTCTCTCCGGCCCGCTGCACGGAGGAGCCAACGAGGAAGTCCTCAGAATGCTCGACGAGATTGGCACCAAGGACAACGTACCCGCCTACATCAAGAAAGTGAAGGACGGGCATGGCAAGCTCATGGGATTCGGCCATCGCGTCTACAAGAACTATGACCCGCGCGCAAAGATCATCAAGTGGACGGCAGAACAGGTCTTCGAGGTCACCGGGCGCAATCCCAAACTCGACATCGCCCTGGAACTGGAGAGAATCGCGCTGCAGGACGAGTACTTCGTCACGCGCAAGCTGTATCCCAATGTGGATTTCTACTCGGGCATCATCTATCAGGCCATGGGCTTCAAGCCGGAGCTGTTCACCGTGCTCTTCGCCATCCCGCGCACCGTGGGCTGGCTGGCCCAGTGGCAGGAGATGATCATCGATCCCGAGCAGAAGATTGTGCGTCCGCGCCAAGTCTACACCGGCCAGCGCACGCGCAGTCTGGTTCCCATCGAGGAGCGTCACGGCGCAGGCGTGCTGAAGTAAGTGCCCGGGCAGGCAGGATGGTAGGCGAGGCGGGGATCGAACCCACAACCCCCGGCTTAGAAGGCCGGTGCTCTATCCAATTGAGCTACTCGCCCACATCTTCATTGTAGCTTTGATCCCCATGAATCGGGAGGAGCGACGGGCAAACGGTATCCGCAAAGGCAGCCAGCGCCGCGGAGAGCACTTGTGACGCAACAGCAAGGTCCGCTCCCGCTGCGGTCAGGTATGCCGTCACGCCATATTCCAGCTTTTCCGGGGCAACGCTCGCGCTGCGCACCACAAGATCCACGCGGCTGCAGCGCAGCGGAATCGCCCGGATGCGGCCGCAGATGCTCCTGCACCAGTTGACCGCTTCCTCCGGCTCGCGCCAGTGCAGGCCCGCGCCGGGTAGCAGGTCAATGTAGCAGGCAATGGCCCGGAGGCCGTCCTCGCGCGGCGCATCCAGCTCATCGGGATCGAACGCGTCGACCGGCCACAGATCGCACTTCGCTGTCCACACAGGCGAAGCGGGTGCGTTCAGCGCAACCAGCGCATCGGCCAGCGCGGGCAGATCGGCTGCCTCCGGCAACGCGCTTGCGCGTTCCGGCGCAAGGCGTAAATCCGCAAAGCCCGGCCAAAGCGCGTCGATAACCGGCGCTCCGGCGCCCACCTCGACCTCCCAGTCAGCTTCCATGGTTCGGTCCGGCCACATGCAGCAGGTAGCGCATCACCGTCGCCTCGGCCCAGTGAATCTCATCGCCGGGCGCATTGGCGAGATAGGCGCAATGGCCTCCCTGGCCTGTTTCAACCAGCGCGATGTGCGGGTTGGCAACAAGCGTCTCGCGCGTCTCCGGCGTAAAGCGAATGAAGGGGTCGTCGAGGGCGCGCAGAATGAACGTCGGCACGGCAATGCGGTCCACCACACGAGCAGCGGCGGCGCGGTAATAGTAGTCGTCTGCATCGCGAAAGCCGCAGTAGCGGGCAACGATTTTGTCGTCAAACTCGCGCAGCGAGCGCACGGGGCCGACATCGCCCGACGCATAGATGCCTGGATAAAGCGCAGCCTTGCGGCGAAAGCGCCGCATCAGCCCACGCAGAAAGTGCCACTCATACATGCGATTGACGGGCAGGTGCAACGCATCGGAGCCGGCGGCCAGATCAATCGCGGGGCACACCGCGGCCACCGCGCTCAGCGGAGCCCGCCTGCCCCACTCGCCCGCCAGCTTCAGCACCAGGTTGCCGCCCATCGAGTAGCCCACCAGCGCCACGCGCTCCAGCCCATGCTGCGCCGCAAAATGCGCCACCACCGCGCCCACGTCGCCCGAGAGTGAGGAGTTGTACAGCGTCGGCGTCAGGTGGTCGGTGTCGCCGCAGTTGCGCATGTTCATGCGCACCACGTTGCAGCCCGCCGCCCAGGCGCGCGCAGCAATGCCACGAATGTAGCGCGAATCCGACGATCCCTCCAGCCCATGCACCAGCACCACCGTCAGCCGCGCGGCGCGCACCGCCTCAGGCTGCCAGCTGCATTGGCACAGCACGCGGCTGCCGTCGGCCGGGTCCACCACCACCGTTGCCGCCTTGGAGGGAACCAGAAACGCCGGACGCGGCAGAAAGTTGCCCACAATGGTCTGCGCATGGCCGTTGCCCAGTCCGCGCCGCGGCTCAAACGCGGCAAACCACCCCGGCGGCGCCGTCCGGGAAGATTCAACCACTCTGTTTTCATGAATTTCTAGGGTCACGGAGACTCGGCAACTGGGGAGGTTGATCTTGTTTCAGTCCGTGGAATTGGGGCGGCTAGTGGGGATCGAACCCACGACATCCTGAGCCACAGTCAGGCGTTCTGCCGCTGAACTATAGCCGCCATGCAACCATTCGATTGTATCATCCAATCTGTCCTCCGGAACCCGCCTGCGCGAATCCGCCTATGCCCCAACTGCCCTCCAATGCGTCCCGATCCGCGGCTCCAGAAAGGCCGGACCCGCGCCCCCAGCCTGATCGCTGGAACCGTGGCGCGTGGCTCTTCCGCGACCGGACCCTGCGCGGGCTCGAGATTCTCCTCGACGAAGCCTTCAGAATTCCCGGCACCCAGATCCGTTTCGGCATCGACGGCATCATCGGCCTCGTTCCCGGCCTGGGCGATGTGCTCGCCGGGCTGCTCTCGCTCGTCATTCCCCTGGCCGCATGGGTGCGCGGGGTGCCCTTTGTCACCCTCGTGCGCATGGCCGTCAACCTCGGCATCGGCGTGCTCGTCGGGTCCATTCCCCTGCTCGGCGATGCCTTCGATATTGCGTGGAAGCCCAACCGCCGCAACTACCAGCTACTGCAGCGCCACCTGGGCGAGCCGCACCGCCACACCGGCCGCGACTGGGCCTTTCTCTGGATGCTGCTCGCCGCGCTGGCGCTGGTCTTCGCCATCCCCGTAGTGCTTGCCGTGTGGCTGCTCATCTGGCTCGCTGGCCATTGAGCCATCGCACGCCATGATGCAAAACCGATCCGCGATACAATCGAAACAGACCGTCGGGGCGTAGCGCAGTCTGGTAGCGCATCTGCTTTGGGAGCAGAGGGTCGGGGGTTCGAATCCCTCCGCCCCGACCATAGAAGCAATTACTTAGAACCATCCGCCAACCCCTTAAAAGGGACTGTAGCGGATAGTGTAGCGAGTGGCTGTCTTTTCGACTTTTCTAGTCATCCCGACCTCCGATTTACTACGTGCTGCCGGGAAGCGGCGCTATCCGCATACGGGATTCTGCCTGACTCAGGCTCCCGCTACGAATTTGTTGAAAATTCGCCGCGATGCAGGGAATTCTCAACAAAGTCCTTTGACAGCTTTCGCGTCATGACCTGGAAGTGATAACCCATCACCGCCAGAGTCATTGCGGCGCCGAAGCGGTGACGGTATCGGGTGGACGCTGCCAATAGAAACTTCCAGTAACTCCAGCGCTGTGGGCCAAGGACTCCCTGCCGGACTATGGACGTAACAAAGGCGCGCATATTGGCAACGGTCAGCCATCGCTGCCTGGACACTCGTTCTCCAGGTCTCGGCTTCGTGCGGCTCAGGTAGAGTTTCACGCGCTCATAGTAGGCCTCGCACGAGTAGATTTGTTTGAGCACCGAGCGATAACCCTCCACAAGCCGCGCCGCGTCCATCTTGGGAAGAAAGTTCAGCTTGTCGCCCGTGTTGTCGCCGTGGCCTGCATCCAGAATTCTGCCTTCTCGCCACAGGCGCCGGAAAAGTTGCGTCCCAGGCATGGCCTGCAGCAGGCCGACCATCGCTATGGGGATTCCGCTTTTCTGAATAAAGTCGACCATGCGGTCGAAGATATCCTCGCAGTCGGTGTCAAAGCCGAGAATGAAACCTCCCATGACTTGCATCCCGTAACTCTGGATGATCGCTATGCTGTCCAGCAGGCTGCGGCGCGTGTTCTGCAGCTTGTTGCTGGCGATAAGGCTCGACTCGTCGGGAGTCTCGATGCCAAGAAAAACCGAGACGAAGCCGGCGTCTCTCATCAGTTGCATCAGTTCCGGATCGTCCGCCAGATTCAGGGAAGCCTCTGTATTGAAGTCGAAGCTGGTTCTGTATTGGCTTCGCCATTGTGCCAGTGCCGTACATAACTCCTTGGCGCGCGCTTTGTTGCCGATGAAGTTGTCGTCGACGATGAACACCGCCTCCCGCCAGCCGGCCGTGCGCAACTGGTCCAGCTCGGCCAGCACCTGCGCAACGGCCTTGGTGCGCGGACGCCGGCCATAGATCTCGATGATGTCGCAGAACTCGCAGTTGAATGGGCATCCGCGCGAGCACTGCACGGCCATGGTCGAGTAGCGGTGCATTTTGATCAGGCTCAGATCGGGTAGCGGACTGATTTCCATCGGGGGCCGTTCAGTTGCCTGATAGGCGGGTTTGGCCGTGCCCTGCTCCAGGTCTCGCGCCAGATCGGCCATCAGGCTTTCAGCCTCGCCTATTACCGCGTGGTCCGCCTTCAACTCCTCCGCCGGTATGCTGCTGGCGATGGGCCCGCCCACAACGGTGCGCACGCCGCGAGCGCGGCAGCGGTCCACAATGGCGACCAGGGACTCGCGCTGGATGTGCATGCCGCTCACCATCGCCACGTCGGCCCATTCCAGATCGCGGTCGCGCAGCCGCTCCACGTTGGTGTCTACCAGCCGCTTGTTCCAGGCCGCCGGAAGCAACGCCGCCACAGTCATCAGCCCCAGCGGAGGCTGCGCCGCCCGCTTGCCCAGGAACTTGAGCGCATGTTTGAAGCTCCAATAGGTTTCAGGAAACTCCGGGTAGATTAACAGGGCGTTCATCGGCCACCTCTCCGGCAAGAAGGGCAACTAGCGAGCATGAACTCCACAATGGGTTCGACGGCTGATTCCAGGGCATCGCAAGCCGACGCGACCGTGCTCGATACGGCGCACCCCTCGGAGATAGATTGTCCTACTTTTCGCTGAAAAAATGGACAAAATGAACCACTTGTCAGAAACAAGGCAATTTCGTCACGGAGATGCCTGTGTAAATCCAGCGAAGCCGCCTCAATGCAACCTCCACTCCAACCTGAGGCGGGCGACAGTGTTGCCCGGAGTGGGGGCGGCCAACCCGCACGGATATTTGCGGATAGCCGCCCGTACTCCGGATACATCCCTTTCTCAAGGTAGGCGCCGGAAAGAAGTTTGCGTACTGGAGTGAATTCGGAGTCAAGTTCAGGGGCCTTCTCCAACTGCGCCCTGGCTTCATCGTAGCGTCGCGCGTAGATCAGCATCTTTCCGACGACCAAACCAAAGTCAGAGGACTCTAAGTGGGTCCGCCACCTCGACGCTCACGATTGCAGCGGATACGAAGCAGTCTGCCGCAGTGCCCAAGTCCCTGTCCACCCGATTGAACGATTCGAATCCGCGCTGCAGGCGGCAGATTGCAATGGCAGGTGCTCTGGCGCTGTTCCTGCTCATCCCATTGTTCAGTTCAAGAGGACGGAAGCTCAGACGATCCGGGCAAGCCAATAGCCGGCGACGATTCGCCGCCCTTTCTTCCGGCTCTCATCCCGTTTGATTCTCAGCTATTGCACGATGAGAGTGACGGTGCCCGTTGCTGCGGTTGCGCCTGAAGTGCCGGATACGGTCACGGTGTAGGTCCCCGCTGTCGTGCCGGGATTGGCTGTGCCACCGCCGGCGCCAGCGCCGCCACCACATGCAAGCACTCCCCCGGCCAGAGACACCAGAAGCATGAGCATCCCAAGCATGGTTCGCCATCTACGTCGCATGGGGCGAATGCCGAACAACAGGATGCAGGCCAGAGCAGTGCCACCCGATGCGTACCACGGAACACCGCGACGAATAGGAGAGGTCAAAGCGCCGCTGGTGGGCGCTGTTGTCAGAACAGTAAGAGTCGCTGTTCCGGCGCTGGCTCCGGTAATGCTCACCGGGCTTGTCGAACCGAAACTCAAGGTGGGCGGATACTGGGCTCCGTTGGGGCTGGAAGTGATGGTAGCTGATAGCGCCACGCCGCCGATGAATCCTCCGCTCGGCGTCACGGTGATCGTTGAAGTATTCCCTGCGGTTGCGCCGGGGGCGACGGTGACGGCTGTGCCGCTAATTGCGAATATCGGAAGCGGAGCCGTAACCGAGATATAGAAGCCTGTGGTCGAAGAGCTGAGATAGATGGGCGAACTGGCTGCATCCGGTGTATAGGTGGGCGTCAGCCAATTCGTACCGATTGACAATGATCCAGCGGGGATGTTGATCGTAGCGCTGCCATTGCTGAGAGTTGTGGCCGGCGAGGTATAGCCGCTACCGCCAGGCGTTACCGAGGCGGTCAGCGTCACGGAGCCGGTAGGTGTCGGATTTCCCGTTCCGCCATTTACAGAGATCACGGCTGAAAGCACCTGCGCCGTAGTGACAGAAGGGGGCGCACTGATTGACACCGTTGGTGTAATTAGAACCGTCTCGGTCTGCGTGGCAGTGTTCGACACGTGAATCAAATCGCCTGAATACCGCGCGGAGAGCGTGTGGGCACCGGCAGGCGAGAAGCCGGCGTTGAAGGTGGTTGACCCATTCGACAAGGTGTTTGGTCCACCGATGATCGTTGAGCCATCGAGGAACTCGATATAGCCCGTTGGGACGCCGGCTGAGCTTCCCGCCGGATTGGCCACCGTGACATTGAGCGTTGCTATCGCACTAAGGGAAACGGGGTTTGGCGTGACAGTAAAGGCTATGGTGTCGGGAAGTCCGGTAACTGTGAGAGGAATTGTGGCGTAGCTTGCAGCAAATGTGCTGTCACCCGAGTAGGT
>JAGWRX010000092.1 GCA_028876395.1 Acidobacteriota bacterium | reverse complement strand
GTGTGAAAGATTGAGGGGAAATGCTGTGATTCAGCGCGCCGGGTCAGCGCAGGAACAGTAGCATACCGCAAGTCGTCTGTAAATCTGCAAATATTCGAAGGCGCAAGGAGGGGAGCTTGTCGGTCATAGACCGGGGGGCATTTGGACCTGCCAGGCGCGGTAGGCCGCGGAGCGTTCGGTGCGGGGACGGGAGCGATCGGGGTGGGTTTGTGGTCTCCCACCCATGCCGCCCGCTGCGCGGACGCCATGGATGGGGCACCCGATTCTGTGGCTGGGAGAGAAAAACGGGATGGGCGGGCCACCCGCCAAATATCAATGGACAGGTGCGGCCTTTTTCATAGAAGGATGACAACGTAGTGGGTAGGCAGGGGGCGTGCTTCGCTCAGGATGACAAGGCGTTGGTTAAGGGACGCGTGTTCCGCTCAGGATCACAAGGCATTGAGTGGATTGCAGGGATGGGCAGCCGGTTTGTGGCTACCTGAGCAGGTCTTCGAGGGTGGTGCTTAAGTCGGTTTTTTCGTCGCGGTATTTGACGATGACGGGGGCGTAGAGGCTGAGGCCCCAGTCCTGGCTGCTGGGGTGGCCTTTGCCTTTGGAGACGGCGCGGGAGCCGGGGACGACGACGGCGTTGGCGGGGATGATGAGAGGCTGGTCGGCGGTGGCGCGGAGGATTGCGCCGTTGACGAGGTCGTAGACGGGGGTGCCGCGGGTGAGGATGGTTCCTGGGGCGAGGACGGCGCCCTGACGGACGATGGTTCCTTCATAGACGCCGGTGTTGCCGCCGACGAGCGCGTCATCCTCAATGATGACGGGGCTGGCATTGATGGGCTCGAGGACGCCGCCGATCTGGGCCGCGGCGCTCAAGTGGACGCGCTTGCCGATCTGGGCGCAGGAGCCGACGAGGGCGTGGGAGTCGACCATGGTGCCCTCGTCCACCCACGCTCCGGCGTTGATGTACATGGGCGGCATGCAGACGACGCCGCGGGCGACGTAGGCTCCGGCGCGGACGCTGGAGCCGCCGGGGACGACGCGGATGCCGTCGGCGGGCGTGAAATGGCGCGCGGGGTAGGTGTGCTTGTCGACGAAGGAGAGGCCGGCGGCGGAGGTGTCCGCCAGCGCGCCGAGGCGGAAGCCGAGCAGGATGCCCTGCTTGACCCAGGCGTTGACGCGCCAGCCGGTGGGGCTGGCGGGGTCGGGCGAGGCGGAGCGGACGTCGCCGCGCTCAAGGGCGGAGCGGAGGGCGAGGAAGGCGTCCATGGCGGACTGGTCGCCGATGGCGGCAGGGCCGGCGGCGAACGCGCTCTCGACGGCCTGTTGAAGCTGGGAAATGTTCATGGCTTTTTGAGTTTATCAAGATAGGGAATAGGGAGTAGGGAACAGGGAATAGGGAATAGGGGACGGGAGCGGATGTCGGTGGCGGCGGAGGGGATGCACAGGGGCTCGCCCGGCTTTGTGAGCGGGAGTGCGGGGCGGACTCAGGCTGCGTGTCCGGACGGTTCCTTGTCAGCGGCATCGTCCTGGGAATGGCCGTTGGGCTGGCCACCGGAATGGCCGTTGAATTGGCCATTCTGATGAACGGTTTGCAGGCGGAAGGAGTTTTCGCCGGACGGGATCATCGCCAGATGGACGGGACTGCGGTCGTATTTGCCGTGGAGATGCTTGTTCTCAAGCCAGGCGCAGAGGCGGGGATCGAAGATTTCCGGCTGGCCCTGCCAGAAGTCGGGCGAAAGTCCACATCGAATGGAGAGATGGTCCAGCTGTAACTCAATAGCCTCAATCTGCTTTGGAAAATAGCGCCGGACATTGTTTACGCCCACATGCAGTCCGGTAATACCGCGACCCTTGCATTGTGTTTTGACCACCATAGCGTACCTGTTCCTCAACTTCGGATGAAGTCAGTCTAGGAAGCCCGGTTGCGGGAAGCCGCCGCTGAGGTCTGGACGCCGCGGTGCGGATCCCGAGTGCGAAATTGGCTGTTGGGAACGCTGATTTGGGTTGATGGTGCCCTGTTCCCGGTTCCCTGTCAAGAGTTATCTGGCAGCTTCGACACTTCGCGCCCCATGCGCTCAACGATGCTTGCCTGCGGCCACGATCAGGTCGCAACCTTGTAACTCACAACGATATAGATGCAGCTTTTCGGCTTTCGTAAGCAAAAAAATGTCGAGGCTTTGCGTGAGCGGGACGAGGGAGCTGCAAGGGACTCTGTGAGCAGGCGGTCTGGGATGCGGGGGCGTTCCCTCCGGGGCTGAAGGTGCGCACGTCTCAAATGAAAACGGGCACCCTTCAAGATAGAAGGGTGCCCGGAGAGTTCCTGATGCTGCGTTGTTCAGTTGCCGGTTGGGGTTGGTTACTTGCCGGCCTTTGCGGGCTGTTTGGCAATGATGAGGCTGGAGATCTTGTCGTAAGTGGCGTCGGGGACGATCTTTTTGGACTTGAGCTGCGTCTTGTTGGCGTACGGCCGGCCGGCGATGATTTTCTGGGAATAGACGTCTCCGACGCCGGGCAGGGCCTTGAGTTGATCCGCGGGGGCGGTGTTGATGTCCACCAGTTTGCTGGCGGCTGCGGGCGCGGTCGGCTTCTTGCTTGTCGCTGCGGACTGGGCCGGTTTGGCCGCGGACTTGGAGGCGGGCTTGGTCTGCAGGGCTGCTGCCGGAAGGATGCTGAACAGCGAACCCGCGGCGAGAGCGAGAATTGTGGCGGTGAAGCGTGCGATTTTCATGTATTTCTCCTTTCAGTTCCGTGCATGTGCATGAGAAGGGCCGGATGGGAGAACGCGTATGTCGAGCCGGGAGGGTCATCCCATCGGCGATTGAGTTGCGTGCCTCGCAGTGGAGCAGCGCAAAGGATCGAGCTAACCCTTGTTTTCGCCAAACATACCTTCGGCCGCGCTGAGAAGGCCGCCGAGCCCGCCGGATTGAGCTGCCTGGGCCGGCTGGCCCTCAGCTGCTCCTTGATCAAAGCCCAGCAGGGGCATGACCGTTCCCTGCAAGGACTCGGGAATCTTCGATCGAATGAGGTTTGCGATGGCCTGCGCCACTTCCTGGGACTGATCTTCGCTCAGGCCTGCCTTCTGTTGCAGTAGCTGCACAATCTCAATCACGATCAGCCTCCCTTGTGTGATTCTGCCCGCTCTAGTCTTCAGCCTGCGCGGCCGGAGCAGTATATGCACGGAAGACGGGCGGCGGCAAGGGATCTTCTTTCATTGGCCCTGAAAGCTTGTGCTAAGCCCGGCCCACGAGGGCCCGCTGGAGCGCCAGAGCTACCTGTTCCTGCTGGGCGGAGGTGATGCGGTTGAAGAACGGCAGGGCAAGGGTGCGGCGGGCGACGGATTCGGTGAAGGGCAGGACGGCTGCGGCGGCGCTGGAATGGCTGCGCCAGGCGGGCTGCAGGTGGATGGGCGCGAAGTAGCGTCCGGTGGCGATGCCGCGGGCGGCGAGAGCGGATTGGATGCGGTCGCGGTCCACGCACTCGGGCAGGCGGACGACGTAGACGAACCAGCTAATGGAGCGGCGGGGCAGAGCGAGCGGCGGCAGTTCGAGGCCGGGGACATCGCCAAGCAGCGCGTGATAGCGCTCGGCGGCCTGGCGGCGGAGGGCGAGCATTTCACCGATGCGGCTGAGCTGGACGCGGCCGAGGGCGCAGGCGAGGTCGGAAAGGCGGTAGTTGTAGCCGATCTCCGCGTGGTCGAGCCAGCCGGTCGAGGGCATTCGGCCTTGATTGCGGAGGCTGCGCAGGCGGGTTGCATGGGCAGGGTCGCGGGCGAGGACGGCGCCTCCCTCGCCGGTGGTGAGCTGCTTGTTGGGATAGAAGCCGAAGACGGCGAGATGGCCGAAGGTGCCGGCGCGGCGGCCATCGAACTCGGCGCCGATGGCCTCGCAGGCGTCTTCAATGAGGGCGAGGTTGTGTTGGCGGGCGATGGACTGGAGGGCGTCCATGTCGGCGGGGACGCCGAAGGTGTGCACGACAAGGATGGCGCGGGTGCGCGGCGTGATGGCCTGCTCGACGGCGGGGGGCGAGAGGTTGAGGGTGACGGGGTCGATTTCCGCGAAGACGGGCGTGGCGCGGACCTGGAGGACTGCATTGGCCACGGCGATAAAGGCGAAGGACGGCATGATGACTTCGTGGCCCTCGCCGATGCCGAGGGTGAGGAGCGCGAGATGCAGGCCGGCGGTGCCGGAGCTGACGGCGACGGCGTGGGGGACTTCGTGATAGCTGGCGAGGGCTTGCTCGAAGGCGGCAAGTTCAGGGCCGAGGCTCAGGTGGCGCGTGCGCAGGACGGCGGTGACGGCGTTGATTTCAGCATCGGTGATGTCGGGCGCGGAGAGCGGGATGGGCTTGTCGGCTGGCTCGGTCATGCGCGCGTGTCCTCTTCCGGAATGGGGACCGGCTGCTTGATGAGCAGGTTGTCGAGCGGGACAGTGGTGAGCACGCGGGCTATCGTGGTGGCGGCGGTTCCGTCGCCGTAGGGGTTGGCCATGCCGCGCAGGCCGGCGCGGAACTTTGGATCGAGGGCGTGGCGGATGGCGCTGCAGATGGCCGCGGTTTCGGCGGGCGCGTCGAGGATGTTCGGCGCGCGTTCGCGGCCCTGCTGGCGCGTGCCGACGTTGACGACGGGCAGGGCGAAGGACGCTGCCTCCATGATGCCGCTGGAGGAGTTGCCGATGAGCACGTCGGCCTGGCCGAGGAGGCTCCAGTAAGTGATGGCGTCGAGGTTGACGTAGATGTGGGTGTGCGGGCGTGCGTCGGCGAGGGCGCGGGTGCGCTCGATAAGCGCGTGGCTGCCGGCGTCGGCGTTGGGATAGACGAAGATGAGCTGGCCGGGCGTCTGGGCAAGCGCGGCGAAGAATGCGTCGGCTTCGGCGTTGGTGTCGCGCAGGATGGTGACGGGGTGCCAGGCGGCGACGAGCGTGGGCGATGTGAGCGTGAGGCCGAGGCGGGCCACGAGTGCGGCGCGGTCAAGCAGCGCGGAGCGGCGCATGTGGTCGAGCGACGGGGCACCGGCGTGGTGGACGCGCCAGGGCTCCTCGCCCATGGCGATGACGCGGCGGCGGGCGGTCTGCGTTGACGTGAAGTGAATGTGCGCGAGCTTGGTGAGTGCGTTGCGCACGTGGTCGTCGATGGCGCCCTGGCTGACTTCGCCGCCCTCGATGTGAGCGATGGGGATGCGCAGGGCGAGCGCGACGGCGGCGGGCGCGAGCATCTCATAACGGTCGGCGATGAGGAGGAGCAGGTCGGGACGCCAGGCAGTGAGGGCGTCAGCCAGGCCGAGGATGGCGATGCCGATGGTCTTGGCCATGCCGGTGTCAGTGTCCGAGCTGAGCAGGCACTCGATGCGCGCCTTGATGGGAAAGCCGTCGCGCTCGATTTCGGCGATGGTGGTGCCGAACTCAGGCGAGAGATGCGGGCCGAGGGCGAAGACGCCCAGTTCGACGCCGGGGTGCGCGGCCAGCTCGTGGAGGGGCCAGTAAAGGTGGCTGTAGTCCGCGCGCGAGGTGGTGACCACGGCGATACGCCGCTTACCGATGACTGCTGCACTCATGGGTAGACCCGCTGTGCGGTTTTGCCGGCCAAAGCAAGCACGGAGCCGATGGACCCGCCCGCGCCCGAAATCAGGATGGCCTGGCCGCGCAGGGCTTTGAGCACCTGCGGCTGAGGCGCAGGGAAGCGCGGGCGCGCGAGGAAGGCGTGCCAGCCGATGCTTTCAAGGGAGCGCGTCACGGCTCAAGTATAAATTGCGCTTGCTGCGGGCAGGCGCGCGGCACGGGGTTGCGGTTTCTCACGCGTTTTGATGAGAGCAAAGGCCCCACAACAGGCCGATGCGGCCGGGATAGCCGCTCGCATACACTGGATAGTTCCCCGATTTTCTGCGGGCCGCAGAGGCCCGGCCGGTTTGGAGAAAACGTTGCGTACGATATGGATGCGAATGGGCGGGTGTGCAGCCCTGATGTTGGTTGCGGCGGCCGCAATGGCAGCGGCAGCGACGCCTTACGACGCCGAGGCGATTGTGCTGAACAATCGCGGCGTGGCGCAGATGGGCCAGCAGTTCACCGAGCGCGCGGAGCAGAGCTTTGCGGCGGCGTTCAAGAAGGACCCGAAGCTGGCGCAGGCGGCCATCAATGACGGCATCGCGCTGATGACGCTGCAAAAGCTGCCGGAGGCCAGCGCGGCCTTGCAAAAGGCAATCGCGCTTGATCCGGAGAACGCGCAGGCGTGGTACAACCTGGGCCTTGCGCAGCATGCCGACAACGAGATCGATGCGGCGCTGGCGAGCTTCAAGCAGGCGGTCAAGTACGATCCGCGGGATGTGGACTCCTATTATTTCGAAGGCGTCTGCTACCAGGAGATGAAGCAGTTCGACAAGGCGATTGCGGTGCTGAAGCAGGCGCTGGCGATCAATCCGCTGCATGCCTCGTCGGAATTCGCGATGGCGCGCGCGCTGCAACGCTCATGGCACACGCAGGAGGCGCGGGAGCACTTCAAGCTCTTCCAGCACATGACGAGCACGAAGATTTCCGCGGCGATTGGGCTGGCGTATGGCGAGCAGGGACGCTACTCGACGGTGACGCCGGTGGAAGAGCCACAGGCCGTCGAGAGGCAGATGATTCCGGTGAAGCTGGAGGCGGAATCCATGATTTCCCAGGTCTCGAAATCGAGCTCTGGGGCGCCCGGCGAGGAGACGGGCGGAGCCTGCATGATGGACGCAACCGGCTCGGGCCAGATGGACCTGGTGCTGATGGCTGCAGGGGCGCAGGCGATTCGCGTGCTCCATCGCGGCGCCGATGGGAAGTATGCATCGCTGGATGCGGCAGATATGGGGTTGAAGGCTGCAGGGCATGCGGTTGCGTGCACGGTCGGCGACTTTGACGCAGACGGATTAAATGATCTGGCGGTGGCGCTGGACGACGGCGTACAGCTCTTCCGCAACCTGGGGCATGGCAAGTTTGCGGATGTGACGGCGGAGGCGGGGCTTACGGCGCGCAATCGGCCGACGGGCATTACGTTTGTGGACTACGACCACGACGGCGATCTTGATTTGCTGCTGTCGGGAGCCGCCTTGAAAGCAGGCGATGAAGCGAATGTGCTGTGGCGCAATAACGGGAACAAGACATTCACCGAGGTGACGGCAGCAACGGGACTGGGCGGTAGCGGCAGGACGGCGGCGGCGATGCTGACCGACTTCAACAACGACCGCGCCGTGGACCTGGCGATGACCGGCGACGGCGCCGCGCCGCTGCTGTATGTGAATCCGCGCGAGGGCAAGTATCCCACGCAGGCGTTGTATGACGCGAAGCTGCCTGCGACGGAAGGCATCTCCGTGCTGGACTACGACAAGGACGGCTGGATGGACATTGCCGTGACCCATGCGGGCGCTCCGGGGCTGACGCTGTGGCACAATGTGGCGGGGCCGAGCAACGCGGGGCGGCGCTTTGAGCGCGTAAGCCTGCCGCTCAACGGCGCGGTGCGCGGATGGGGCGTGACCGCAGTCGATATCGACAATGACGGCTGGGTGGACCTGGCGGCGATTGTCCAGACGAGCGCGGGGCCGCGGGTGAAGGTGCTGCGCAACCGCGGAGACGGCAGCTTTGAAGATGTGAGCCATGCACTTGGTTTGGACCGCGTAAAGCTTCACGCGCCGCGCGGGCTGATTGCCGCCGATGTGGACGGCGACGGTGCGGCGGACCTGATTGTGACGCAAGAGAATGCACTGCCGGTGCTGCTGCGCAATGTGGGCGCGAACAGGAACAACTTTGTGCGGCTGGATCTGACGGGCTATGCGGACAACAAGACGGCGCTGGGCGCGAAGGTGGAGATTTTTGCCGATGGGCAGTGGCAGAAGTGGGAACTGGCAGGCGCTTCAGGCTACCAGACGCAGGGGCCTCCGCAACTGCTGATTGGGCTGGGCAAGGCCAAGGGCATTGACCTGTTGCGTATTCTGTGGCCCACGGGCGTGCTGCAGGACGAGATTGATCTGCCGCAGAAGCCGGTGATTGCGATGAAGGAAGCCGACCGGCGCGGCAGCTCGTGCCCCGTGCTGTTTGCATGGGACGGGCACAAATACAAGCTGGTGACGGACGTGATTGGCGCGGCGGTGGTGGGCCACTGGTTCACGCCCACGCGGCGCAATACGCCGAATCCCGGCGAGTGGATCAAAGTGGATGGCGCGCAGACTGTAGCGGTGAATGGCAGGCTGAGCCTGCGCTTCATCGAGCCGATGGAGGAAGTGAACTACATTGACCAACTGCGATTGGTGGCGGTGGATCACCCGGAGAATGTTGAAGTGAATCCGGATGAGAAGTTTCTGGATGATCCTCCGTTTGCGTCGGGGCGCGTGGTGGCGTCAGAGGGCGCGCGGCTGCCGGCGGGCGCGTGGGATGGAGAAGGACGCGATGTGCGGGCGCAACTGAGCAAGAGCGATCACCAGTTTGCGAGCGGCTTCAAACCACTGCCGTATGACGGCTTTGCGAATGAGCACACGCTGACGCTGGATCTGGGCGATGTGAAAGCGAACGCGCCGCTGCGGCTGCTGATGACGGGCTATGTGAACTACTTCAGCGCGACGTCACTGTATGCGGCATGGCAGGCAGGCGTGAAGCCAATTTCGCCGTATGTGGAGGCGCAGCGGCCAGACGGAACGTGGCAGCGCATTCCGGGCGAGGCGGGCTTCCCGGCTGGACTGGAGCGGACGATCGTGGTGGACCTGACAGGCAAGCTGCCCGCAGGCACGCGGCGGATTCGCCTGGTGAGCAACCTGGAGGTTTACTGGGACCAGGTGCTGGTGGACAACCACGCCGACGGCGAGGCGCGCACGGAAGAAGTGCCGCTGGCGCTGGCGACGGAGCAGTTCCGCGGCTATCCGCAACAGATGGAGGGAGCGAGTCCCGGCGATCTGGACTACGACTATAACCGCGTGAGCCTGACCGGGCCGTTCCAGCATCAGCGCGGCAACTACACGCGCCTGGGCGACGTGACCGCGCTGGTGACGGGCGTTGACGACCGCTACGCGATTTTCGGCAGCGGCGAGGAGATTGCGGCGGAGTTCGACGTGACGAAGCTGCCTGCGCTGCCTGCGCACTGGAAGCGCGACTACTTCTTCTATGCGAACGGGTACGTGAAGGACATGGACTGGTGGGATGCCTCGCCATTCACGGTGTCGCAACTGCCGTTCCACAAGATGAGCGCGTATCCGTATCCGGCAAGCGAGAAGTTTCCTGACGATGCGGATGCGCTGGCGTATCAGCTGAACTGGAACGACCGCTTTGATTCGGGCGAGCCGGTGCGGTCGTATCGCTTCGACTATCAGGTACTGCCTTCGACACCAAAGGACGATGCGCTGCCCGCGGCGACAACAGCGGATCGTCCATGACCACCTGCGTTGGGGCAGACGCCGCTTGCGCGGCTGACGGGATGGTGCGGCCGTGAAGGATGTAACGTTGCTTCCGGCGGTGCGACAACTGGAGTTGCTGCGCGCGGGCGAGCTTTCGGTTGCGGAACTGGCCGAGGCGCACATCGGGCAGATTGAGCGGCTGAACCCGGCGCTGAACGCGTTTGCTGATTTCGATGCGGAGCGCGTGCGGGCCGAGGCGCGGCGGCTGGATGCGGCATCTCGCGATGCATCGAAGGGCACGCGCGGGCCGCTGCATGGGCTGCCGGTTACGGTGAAGTCGTCGATTGCGACAGCGGGATATCGCTGCGAAATCGGAAGCCTGCTGCATGAGGGCGATGTGCCAAGCGAAGATGCCGTGGTGGTGGCGCGGCTGCGCGCGGCGGGCGCGCTGATTCTGGGCACGACCAACTGCCCGGAGTTTCTGATGGCCTATGAGACGGCGAACCTGCTGCACGGGCGCACACGGAATCCGTGGGATCTGGAGCGGACGCCGGGCGGCTCGAGCGGCGGCGAGTCGGCGGCGATCGCTGCGGGCATGTCTGCCGCCGGGCTGGGCAGCGACAGCGGCGGCTCGGTGCGCGTGCCGGCGCACTTTACCGGTATCTGCTCGCTGAAGCCGACGCCGGGGCGCATCCCGGGCGCGGGGCACCTGCCGCCGTGCGTGGGACCGTTCTCGACGCTCGGCGCGATTGGTCCGATGGCGCGCACGATGCAGGATGTGTCGCTGCTGTTTCGCGTGCTGAGCGGGCAGGACAGGCATGATCCCGCGAGCCCGCCGGTGGCGCTGCGCGAGCCGAGCGTTGAAGCGCTACGCGGTAACACGATAGGCGTGTTTGAAGACGATGGGCTTCTTCCCGTGACGGCGGAGACGCGCGCAGCGGTGCGTGCCGCCGCGGATGCGCTGCGCAGCGAGGGCTTTCGCGTGGAGCCGTTCCGGCCGCGCACGCTGGAGCCGTTGCGGCAGTTGTGGTGGAAGTTTTTTGTGCAGTGCGGAGCGATGTTCTACGCGCCGGCCATTCGCGGCAAGGAAGATCGACTGAGTCCGATCTTCAGGGAGTTTCTTCGCATTGCAGAGGCACCGCCGCCGCTGACGGCTGCGAGCCTTTTGGACGCATGGGCTGAGCTGGACCTGCTGCGCGCAGAGACGCTGGCGGAGATGGACGAGCATCCGGTGGTGCTGTGTCCGGTGGCCAGCCTTCCGGCATTTCGCCACGAGGAGCGCACGTGGACAATCGAGGGCCGTGCCGTTGACTACCTGGATGCGGTGCGGCACACGCAATGGTTCAACGTGCTGGCTGCTCCGGCGGCGGTGGCGCCTGTGGGGCGCTCGTCCGAGGGGCTGCCGATTGGCGTGCAGATTGTTGCGCGGCCATTCGAGGATGAGACGGCGCTGGGCGTGGCGGCCATTGTGGATGCGGCGTTCGGCTACCGACCGCCTGCGATGGCGACTTTGTCGTCGATCGCTTTACTACCTTTGACCCCTTACTGTCTGTGACGCAGGTCACAATACATGCACGAAAAATCATGAAGTATCCCCTGCAAAATGAACATGTTGAGTCTCCATCTTTGGATGGAGGCGCGAGGGATATGCGCACGATAGTCTGACGCTTCCGCTTCCCCAGAAACGGAGCGCAGAGGGTGCGCGAGAGTTGGCAAGACCGATTTGCCGAAAGCCCTGATGCCCTGAAGAGTACTGAGCGCCAGCAGACGACTGTGCAGGTGCTCGATCTCGAGATCGGCGGCGGGGACTTCATCACCATGGCTGGGCCGTGCTCGGTTGAGACGGAGTTCCAGCTGATGGCGACGGCGCATCATATTCGTCGCGGCGGCGCGCGGATTCTGCGCGGAGGCGCCTTCAAGCCGCGCAGCTCTCCTTACGCATTTCAAGGACATGGCCTGGAAGGGTTGAAGATGCTGGCCCGCGCCCGCGAGGAGAGCGGCCTGGCCATCGTGACCGAGGTGATGTCCGAGTGCGATGTGCCGATGGTGGCCGAGTATGCGGACATTCTGCAGATCGGCACGCGCAACATGGAGAACTACTCACTGCTGGAGGCGGCGGCGCGCTCGGGCCGTCCGGTGCTGCTGAAGCGCGGCATGATGGCCACGGTGGCCGACCTGCTGCGTTCGGCGCAGCTGATTCTCGACAACGGCAATCCCAACGTCATTCTCTGCGAGCGGGGCATCCGCACTTTTGAGACGGCGACGCGCAACACCTTTGACGTGGGTGCGATCGCGCTGCTCAAGCATATTTCGCACCTCCCGGTGATCGCCGATCCGAGCCACGCTGCCGGGCATCGCGAGCTGGTGCCGGCGCTGGCGCGCATCGCGGTGGCGGCAGCCGCTGATGGACTGCTGGTGGAGGTGCATCCCAATCCCGACAAGGCATGGAGCGACGGCGAGCAGTCGCTGGACTTTGCCGGCTTCGATGAAATGATGGCTTCGCTTGATCCTTATCTTGCGCTGCGCGGACTTGCGCTGAACGAGCCGGCGGGCGTGCGGCCCATGGAGGCTGTTGGATGAGGGTTGAGGCGAGGGCTCTGCTGATTGCGTTGAGTGTTGTGCTGCTGCTGCCGATGTGCGGGTTCGCGCCCAATCCGGCACAGCAGGCGGGCGCGGACTTCATCGTGACCGCAGCGCCTGTCTATGTGTCGCTGGCAGAGTTGCGCGGCGAGGAGCGATTTCCGAAAGGCGCGCATCTGCTGCTGGTGCACGAAGGCAAGGCTGAACCGCTGGTGACCGGCTTCGCGGCCAGCGCGGATGCACAGGTTTCCTTTGACGGCACGATGGTGCTGTTTGCGGGCAAGCAGGCGGAGAACGATCCGTGGCAGATATGGGAAGTGACGCTGAAGGATCGCTCCGTGCGGAAGGTGCTCACAACGGCGACGGATGCAGAGCGCCCGTTCTATCTGCCATCAGGGCGCATGATCTTTGCGCTGCGCACGACGCGGGGATTCAAGCTGCAGTCCGATGAAGACGGGCATCCGCCGAAGTTTCTGCCGATGAATCCATCGGCGAAACCGGGACCGCTGCAATTGTCCTACATGCGTGCGAGCGTGTTTCCTGCGGACGTGCTGGCGGACGGGCGGATTCTGTTTGAAGCCGGCTATCCGCTGGGATCGGGGACGACGCCGGAGATGTATCTGGTGTATGCCGATGGCTCGGGCATTGAGTCCTACCGCTGCGATCACGGCCGCGCGCGCTGGGGCGGCGTGCAGCTGGCATCGGGCGATACGGTGTTTACGCACGGAGCGTCGCTGGCGCGTTTCACTTCGCCGCTGGCTCGTGAGGAGCGTGTCGCTGCTCCGCAGGCGGAATATGCGGGCGCGATTGCCGAGACTGACTCAGGCGCGTGGCTCGTGAGCGCGCGGGCGACTGCGGGCCCGCCTTACACAATCAGGCTGTGGAAGCCCGGAGCGGCGACGATGGAAACCGTTGCGGCGGAAAAGGGCGTGAACCTCGTGGAGCCTGTTCTGGTCGCGCCCCGCACCAGGCCAAAGCGGCATCCCTCGGCGCTGCATCCCTGGAGCTATGCGAATCTTCTGGCGCTCGACGCGCGGCTTTCGCGCGATGGAGCGCTGCGGGGAACGCCTGCTTCCGTGCGGCTTGAGACGCAGGACGCTGAGGGCCATGCGGTGGCGATGGGAACGGCGCCGGTGGAGCAGGACGGCTCATTCTTCGTGAAGGTCCCCGGAGACAAGCCCATCCGCTTTGCGCTGCTCGATGCGAAGGGAACAGTGCTGCGGCAGGAGCACGGATGGTTCTGGGCACGCAGCGGCGAGCAGCGCATCTGCGTGGGCTGCCACACAGGTCCTGAGCGCTCGGCGGAGAATCGCGTGCCTGCCGTGCTGCTGCGCACGACCACGCCTGTTGACCTGACCAGCGCGAGCAAGACGGATAATGCGCGGCAGGCGCATGTAGGGGGCCGCTGACTTTATGATGCGCTTTCTTTTCTTTCTGGGAGTTGTTTCACTCGCCGCGGGGCAAAGCGCTCTGATCGCGCAAGTTGCTCCTGCGGCCTCAACGGCGCCTGCTGCCCAGTCAGCAGCGCCAGCCGAAGCGCAGGCCCCGGTCATTCGCTTTGAGGACGCCAGCGACAAGGCGCACGTGGATTTCGTACACAGCTTCGGGTCGGCGCAACTGGGTTCGCTGCTGGAAGGCACGGGCGCGGGCTGCGTGTGGTTTGACTACAACAACGACGGGCTTCCGGATCTGTATGTGGTGAACGGCCGGCCGCTGGATGACTCGATGCATCCGCATCCGCTGAAAGTGAAGCCGGACCCGCTGCCGCACAATCATCTTTATCGCAACGACGGCAACGGCCACTTTACCGATGTGACGGAGCAGGCGGGACTGGCTCCGGATTTGTATTCGGTGGCGGTGACGGCGGCGGACTATGACAACGACGGCTTTGTCGATCTGCTGGTGACCGGCTATGGCCGCGCGATTCTTTACCACAATGATGGCAAAGGCCACTTTACCGATGTGACGGCGAAGGCGGGCATCAAGGTGGACGGCTGGTCGATCAGCTCTACGTGGCTGGACTATGACCGCGATGGCTGCGTTGATTTGTTCGTGGGCCGCTATGTGAAGTTCGACCCGAAGTATCGCGCGTTTTATGGGGCGGACAACTATCCCGGCCCGCTCGATTACGAGGGCGAAACCAACCGGCTGTATCACAACAACTGCGACGGCACGTTTACCGATGTGACGGATAAGTCGGGCATCGGGGCGTTTGTGGGGCGCACGATGGGCGTGACGGCGGCAGACTTCGATGGCGACGGCTGGGACGATATTTACGTGGCCAATGACCGCACGGAGAATCTTCTCTTCCACAACAAGCACGATGGAACGTTTGAAGAGATTGGCAACGACACGGGCACGGCCTTCGGGCAGAACGGTGAATCGACATCAGCGATGGGGCCGGTGTTCGCTGATCTTGAGGGCAAAGGCAAGCTGGACCTGTGGGTGACCGACGGGCGCTACAACCGGATGCTGAGCAACACTGGCAAGATGAGTTTTGACGATATCGGCGCGCGCAATGGAGTGTCGCAGGCGAATGCTCAGTATGTGAGCTGGGGCACGGGCATCTATGACTATGACAATGACGGGCAGCTCGACATACTCATCTTTCACGGCGGACTGATTTTCCTTATCCCGCAGGAGCACACGCTGTTTCGCGGGCTTGGCGACGGGCGCTTTGAGGATGTGTCGCGCCAGGCCGGGGCGGTGCTGAGCAAGCGCACCGTGGCGCGCGGCGCCTGCTTTGGTGACTACGACAATGACGGCAAGGTGGATGCGTTCCTGGTGAATCTTGGAGCGAAGGGCACGCTGGTGCACAACGTTTCAACGAACACCGGCCACTGGGTCGCCATCAAGCTCAAAGGCACGAAGAGCAATCGCGATGGCATTGGCGCGCGCGTCGAGGTGTACGCGGGCGGCAAGCGCTATATGGACGAGCGCGTTGCGGGATCGGGGTATCTTTCGCAGAACGACGACCGGCTGCACTTCGGGCTGGGCGCGGCCACTGTGGTGGATAAGATCGTGGTGCGCTGGCCCAGCGGGCGTGAGCAGACGGTGGAGAAGCAGGGCGTAGACCGCGTGCTGACCGTGGAGGAGCCGAAATGAGCCACGTTCTGCGCAGCCGGTTGCGTGCTTGTCTAGCGACGGTGCTGATGGCGACAGCGGCGGTGCTGTTCGCGGTTGCGCTGTGGAACGGCAGGACTGCCGGCGCGGTTGTCACAGGAAGGACCGGTGATCTGCTGACGTATCCTTCGCCGCTCGAAGTGCTGTTCTCGCCCGATGGCGGGCGGCTGTACGTGCTTTGCAACGGGAGCGACGAGGTGCGGGTTCTGGACGCCGCAACGTATGCGGTGATCAAGAACATCGAGGTGGGTCGCGTTCCGCGCGGGTTCTCGCTGTCGCCTGATGGAAAGCGGCTGTTTGTCACCAACTCCTGGGACGACACGCTGTCGGTGATCGATACCGGCACGCTTGATGTGACTGCAACCTGGCACGTGGGCGCGGAGCCCTCCAGCGTGATGGAGGACCGCGCAGGCAGGCATCTGTTTGTGGCCAACCGCATCTCGAACGACGTGGCTGTGCTGAATGCGCAGACGGGCGCGGAAGAGAAGCGGCTGGTGGCGGGGCGGGGCGCGAGTTATATGACGTCTTCGCCGGATGGCAGCCGCCTTTATGTGACGCATGTGTATCCGAACCTGGCGGAGCATCGCTCTGTTCCGGAGTCGGAGATGACGGTGATCGATACGGCGCGCGCGGTGGTGGTGGATCGCATTCCGCAGCACGGCATCGCCGGCGTGTTTCATGTGGCCATCTCTGCGGATGGCAGGCTGGGCGCGGCGGCGGACTTGCATCCCAAGAACCTTGTGCCGCTGGCGCACCTGGAGCATGGCGGGGCCTTTGAAGACACGCTCACGCTGTTTGGCGCAGACGTGGGCAACAAGACGGTCGAAGTACCGCTGGATGAACTGGAGCGCTATGTGGCGCGGCCCTTCGGCGTAGCGATTTCGCCGGACAAGTCGCGCATGTATGTCACCAGCAGCGGATCTGAGATTGTGACGGTGATCGATGTGCCGCGCCTGCTTGGTTACGTCCGCACGCATCGCGCGCCGTTTGTGCAGGACCTCTCGGCGAGCGCGAATTACGTGGTGGCTCGCGTTGCCGTGGGGCGCGATCCGCGGGGCATGGCCTTCACGCACGACGGGCGCAGGCTGCTGGTGGCGAACCGGCTTTCGGATACGATCAGCGTGATAGACACGCGCACGAATCGCGTGGCTTCGACGATTGAGATTGCGGGGCCAAAGCAGCTGTCGGTGTTGCGCTACGGCGAGCAGACGTTCTACACGGCGCGCTACTCATTTCAAGGGCAGATCGGCTGCGCGAACTGCCATATCGATTCCACGTTTGACGGGCTGGAGTGGGACCTGGAGCCGGATGGATTTGGCCGCGACATCGTGGACAACAGGCTGATCGAAGACCTGAAGGACACCGATCCCTACAAGTGGAACGGCGGCAACCCAAACCTGCCGACGGAGTGCGGGCCGCGTACGGAGCTGTATTTCTGGCGCTCGGAGAACTACGACGACCTGACGCTGACGGATCTGGTTACGTATATGCGCAGCCTGAAGCCGCGGCCGAATCGCTGGAAGCTGCCCGGCTACGAGCTGACAGCGGCACAGGAGCGCGGCAAGGAGATCTTCGAGCGCAAGGTGGACAAGTTCGGCGCGCCGATTCCGCTGACGAACCGCTGCAGCTACTGCCACAGCGGGCCGAAGGGCACGAATCAGAAATCGTTTGACGTAGGGACGAAGAAGGCGACGGATGATTATGCAGTGATGGACACGCCGCAGCTTCGCAATGTCGCGCTGACTGCGCCGTATCTGCATGACGGCTCCGCGGCGACGCTGGAGGAGATCTGGACCGTCTACAACCCCGCGGACAAGCACGGCCGCACCAACGATCTGACCAAGGATGAGCTGAACGACCTGATCGAATACCTGAGGACGCGATGATGAAGTACGCATTGAAAAAGTCCGCAATGTTTCTCGCTGCCGCCTTGCTGGGGCTGAGCGCGCGGGCATTTGCCGCACCGCCTGACATGCCGCATTATCGCTTTGAAAACTTCACGACGGCGAACGGTCTGCCGAATGACCATGTGTACGCCGTGCTGATTGATGGGGACCGCATCTGGGCAGGGACGGATGACGGCCTTGGGCTCTACGAGAATCACCACTGGAAGACGTTCACGACTAAGGATGGGCTGGCGCATCGTGCGGTGCTTTCGCTGGCGCTGGACAAGCGCACGGGCGATGTGTGGGCCGGAACGATGGGTGGACTGAGCCGCATTTCAGGCGGGCGCATCGACAGCTTTACGCAGTTGAACTCCGGCTTGAGCAACAACGTGGTTTATGGGGTGTCGATTGACGGCGAGGATGTGTGGGTGGCCACGGCCGCGGGCGGTTGCAGGCTGAATCTGCGCACCGGCCAGTGGGCGCTCTACAACGAGCGCGATACGCCGATGGTGGAGATATGGGCGTATGGCGTGACTGCGACGCCGACGAAGGTGTATTACGCCGTGTGGGGCAGCGGGGTGCTGGAGTATGACCAGAAGACGAAGGTCTGGGACAAGTACGAAGATCCCGATGGCGAAACCGAGATGGTGCTCTTCAAGGATCAGGGACTGATTCACGAGATCACGTCGTCGGTGAGTTATGTGGACAACGTTCTGTGGGTGTCAACGTATTTTGGCGACAGCCGTTATGACGGCCGCTACTGGCACAACTTTCTGACGAAGGACAGCGGGCTGCCTTCGAACTTCACCAATAACGTGAAGGGCGTGGACGCCAACCATGCGTGGTTCTGCACGGACAGGGGACTGGCCTACTATGACGGCGTGAACTGGGCGGTTTATCGCCCTTCGCTCACCACCGGCAAGCCGGAAATGATTGTGCGCGACGCGCAGGGCCATGTAACGCAGGTTGCGGTAACCACCGCTCCGGCCCACAACTACGTAAACAACATTGATTTTCAGGGCGGAGACATCTGGGTCGCCACGTCAAAGGGTTTAAGCCACGGAATACTTCAACGGTAGGAACAAGGAGCCATCATCATGAATGCAATTGCTGAAATTCTGGAAACCATCGCGCACGCGCCGATCAAAAAGCGCGCCATGACCAATCACGGAGTGCTCAACGAGGCGTATTGCTACGCCAAGCCAAGCTCGTTTTCGCGCGGCATGCGAATCGACCTGAATGGATTGACCATTCTGCTGATCTCGGGCACGGCGTCGATCGATGAGAATGGCGTGAGCGTGCACATCGGCGACTTCCGCGCGCAGATGCGGCGCACGCTGGCCAACATCACCGGCCTGCTGGAGAGCGAAGGTTGCACGTGGCACGACATCGTGCGCACCAGCTGCTACCTGCGCGACATCGATCGCGACTATGACGCCTTCAACGAAGAGCGCACGGCGTTCTTCAAGGAGCAGGGGCTTGATCCGCTGCCCGCTTCCACGGGCATCCAGGCCAAGCTGTGCCGGCCGGAACTGCTGGTGGAGATTGAAGCGATTGCCATGTTCCGCACGGACAAGGAAGCAGCCGGCAGCAAGGAGTAGCGGTTATGCGCAGGGAATTGTTGTGGGTTGCAGCGTGCCTTTGGGCCGCGGGATCGGCTGTGGGCGCAGCCGGGCAAGGCGCCAGCAAGAGTACGGCGACGTGCGCCTGCGGCGCGCATCCTCCGGGTCCGCCGAAGGATCGCGTGGTTGAGCCGTATGCGGGCGAGCCGGAAGACATGAGCCCGTATGTGAAGTTCTCAAAGCCGTACTACCTGAACTACACGAGCCCCAACATCTTCCCTGGACCGGGGCGGGATGAGCCTGACCCGAAGAATCTGAAGGAAGTGCGGATCGGGTTCTATGGTCCCATCGATCACAGTCCTGATGAGACGTTTGGATTGCGCATGCTGCACGGCGCGCAGCTCGCGGTGGAAGAGGCCAACGCGCGCGGCGGTTACGGGGGCAAGCCGTTCAAGCTGATGCTGCACAACGACTACGACAACTGGCAGGCGAAGGCGGCGTATGGCCCGGAGAGGCCGACAGACCCAGACATCTGGGGATCGCCGTCGGACGTGGCGGTGAAGATGATCTACGACGATCAGGACTGGGCAATTTTCGGATCGATCAACTCCGAGTCGACGCACATCATTCTGCGCGTGGCGCTGAAGGCCGAGATTCCCATTGTCAATTCCGCTTCCACCGATCCCACGGTTCCCGAAACCTACATTCCGTGGTACTTCACCGATATTCAGGACGATCGCATGCAGGGTTATACGCTGGCGCGGCACATCTACGGCGAACTGGGAATGAAACGAGTCGCGATCCTGCGGGTGAACGACCGGTATGGCCGGTTTGGAGTTCTGAAGTTCCGCGACGCGTCGCGCCGACTGGGACATCCCGTGGTGATCGAGCAGAAGTTCATGCGGGGTGACACGGATTTTCGACGTCAACTTCAGGTTATCGAAGACTCGCGGGTCGATGCCATTGTGCTGTGGACTGACATCGGCCCGGCTGCCATGATCCTGCAACAGATGCGCGAACTGGGCATGAAGCAGCGAGTATTCGGCAGCCATCGCACGATCGGCGACGAACTCGTCAAACTGGCTGGACCTGCGTCCGAAGGCTTCGAGGCTGTGTTTCCTTATGATCCGACTCG
>JAGWRX010000091.1 GCA_028876395.1 Acidobacteriota bacterium | reverse complement strand
GAGTCGCGGCAGACGATTCAGACGCTGGCGGCGCAGACCTCGTCGGCCTGCGTGCGCGTCTTTGACGTGAATCTGCGCGCTCCGTTCTATTCCGGCGAAGTGGTGCAGGAATCACTGGAACTGGCCACGGTGATGAAGATGAACGACGCCGAGGTGCCACAGGTGATGACGCTGCTTGGGCTGCCGGCCGAGGAGGAACTTGTGACGGCCACGCTGCGGCTTGGCGCGGAGCGACTTCTGGCGGAGTTTCCCACGCTGCAGATGGTGGCTGTGACGCGCGGAGGCCACGGCAGCCTGCTGGTGACGCGCGAAGAGTGGCATGAGCACCCCGGGGTTTCAATCAAAGTGGCAGACACGATTGGCGCCGGCGATGCTTTCACGGCGGCCCTGACGCACTATCTGCTGCGCGGAGCGAATCTGGAAACGCTGAACGAGGCAGGGAACCGGTGGGGTGCGTGGGTCGCTTCGCAGTCGGGCGCGATGCCTGCTCTGCCTGAGGCGGTACGCGCCGGGATCGCGGCAGCGATCGAGGAATGAGCGCAATGCTCCGTCACGGATTGTGCGGCGCGAGCTGGCTGGCGGCTGGATGTATTGCCGCGCTGGCGTGTTTGGCGTGGGCGCAAGGCCCGCCGCGAACCTCTGCGAGCCGGACTTCGGAGCATGCGACGGCGTTGCCCCATGGCGAAGGGGCGCGGCGCATGGGGCAGCGGCTGCGCGCCATCTTTGCAGGCAACGACTGGAAATCCGATCCCAACAAGCCGTTGGAGCGAGCCGCGTATCTGCAGGTGCTGCTGACGAAGAATCTGCCCCTGAGCGATGAAATCACGGTGCGGATGGAGCTGGCCAACGAGGAACTGCGTGGCGGGCGCAGCGAGCGCGCCGTTGAAGTGATGGAGACGCTGGTCGCGCACTTGCAGCTGCGTTTAAAGGAAGTGCCGCGCCCGGTGCAGGCTGAGATTCATCAACTGCTGGCGCTGAGCTATCTGCGGCTGGGCGAGCAGGAGAATTGCATCGGAATGCACAATGCGCTCTCGTGCAACTTTCCGCTGCGCGGCGGCGGCATTCACACGAAGACACGCGGGGCCGAGGGCGCGGTGCGCGAGTACACAATTGCGCTGGAGCTGAATCCTGCGAGCGACCTGTGCCGCTGGCTGCTGAACCTGGCGTACATGCAGCTGGGGCGCTATCCGCAGGATGTTCCGAAAAAATGGCTTGCGCCGCCCTCGCTGTTCAAGTCGGAGTATGACATCGGCTTTTTCCCCGATGTCGCGGGACTGGCAGGAGTGGATGCCTTTGGGCGATCGGGCGGCGCGATCATTGAGGATTTCGATGGCGATGGATTGCTGGACATCATGCTGTCTTCCTCGGGGCCGCTTGACCCGATGCACTTCTTCCACAACAACGGAGACGGCACGTTTGTGGACCGCACAAAAGAGGCAGGGCTGGGCGACGAAATCGGCGGCCTGAACATGGTGCTGACGGACTACAACAACGACGGTCATCCGGACGTGCTGGTGCTGCGCGGCGGGTGGTGGGGCAGGTTTGGCGAGTATCCCATGTCGTTGCTGAGGAACAACGGCGACGGCACGTTTGACGATGTGACCGAGGAGGCCGGCCTGCAGGTGAACGGGCCAGGACAGACAGCAGCCTGGGCCGATTACGACGGCGACGGCTGGCTGGATCTTTTTGTGGGCCACGAGTCGAAGCCGGGCGACGAGCATCCTTCGCAGCTTTTTCACAACAATCACGATGGGACATTCACCGAGGTGAAGGCGCCGGGCGGACCGGATACGACGATAGGCGCGCTGCTGGGCTCGAACCTTGGCTTTGTGAAGGGTGTGGCGTGGGGAGACTACAACAACGATGGGCGGCCGGATCTGTATGTCTCGACGATGTTCGGCTCCAGCTTTCTGTTTCGCAACGATGGCCCGCGCGACCCGAAGCATCCTGAAACGGGTGAATGGAATTTTACCGACGTGACGGAGCAGGCGGGGCTGGGAGGCAAGCGATATACCTTTCCCACGTGGTTCTTCGACTACGACAACGATGGCTGGCTGGATATCTTTGCCGGGGGCTACTCGACCACTTCGATGGAGGACGTGGGCTCGTTTGAGCTGGGCAAGCAGCACCATGGGTCGGTTTCGCATCTCTACCGGAACAACCACGACGGCACGTTCACGGACGAGCCTCATGCGGCAGGACTGGACCGCGCGATTACGGTGATGGGGGCCAACTTTGGCGACCTGGACAACGATGGGTGGCTGGACGTGTACCTTGGGCTGGGCGACCCGTCGTTTGAGGCGCTGCTACCGAAGCGGATGTTCCGCAACGACGAGGGGCGGCACTTTCAGGATGTGACGACCTCAGGCGGGTTTGGCAATCTGCAGAAGGGACACGGCATTGCGTTTGCCGACCTGGAGGGGAACGGCAACGAAGATGTGCTGGAGGAACTGGGCGGCGCTTATCCGGGCGACGGGTTCCATGCCGCTTTGTATCGCAACCCGGGGCATGGCAACCATTGGGTCACGTTGATGCTGGAGGGTGTGAAGACGAACCGCGCAGCGTATGGCGCGCGCATCAAGGTCACGATTGAGGAGCATGGGCGGGAGCGTTCGATCTACCGGGCTGTGGGGTCGGTGTCGAGCTTTGGCGGCAATCCCATGCGGCAGCATATCGGGGTCGGGCAGGCCACATCCGTGCGCGCCATTGAGATATGGTGGCCGGTTTCAGGCCTCAGGCAGGACTTCCGCGACGTGGCGGTGGACCGCACGTATCGCGTGCGCGAGGGTCAGGGCGGGCTGCAGCCGGTGACGGTGAAGGCTTTCGAGATTGGAAAGACAAAAATTGCTCCGCCGCTGCACGATCATCCTCACTGAGAGGATGATCGGTCGCGCGCCTTCCCAGACGACCATCTCATCAAGATGAATTAAAACAATGAGTTGAGCGAGCGACCGCGGAGGAATTGCAGGGCCGAGGCCTGCGCGAGCGACGCGGAAATGCATAGACAAATCATTGAGGATTCGATACTGTCTTGACGAGAGTGGCCCGCATCGCGGCTGCGCGGCTCTGGGCCCTTGCGGAAAGGCAATTGGATGGCACGACCACGCAGATCTGCGAGCAAGCTGGCGCCGCCTCCGGAGGCGGATCCGGGACAGCCGATCACGAAACACCGCCGGGTCTTTGACCACCTGCTGGCCAGCATCCAGACGGGCCAGCTGAAACCCGGCGACCGCCTGCCGAGCGAGGCGGAGCTGGGCAGGCTCTTCGATGCGTCCCGTATCACCGTGGCCAAGGCTGTTCTGGACCTGCAGCGGATGGGCCTGGTGGCGCGGCGGCCGGGGGCCGGCACGCACGTGCTTGGGCCGCACCAGGCCATGGGGCGAACCTTTGGCCTGCTGATTCCCGAGCTTGGATTGACGGAGATTTTTGAGCCCATATGCCACGGCATGATGCGCTCGCCCTTTGCGCGGCCTGACGCGCTGCTGTGGGGCAATGCGTCCACTTCAGTGAGCGAGGTTGCCAGGGAAGCGGAGCAGATGGCGCAGTCCTTCCTTGTGCAAAAGGTGGCGGGCGTCTTTTTTGCGCCGCTTGAAATGACAGACGAAAAGGACACCGTCAACCGCCGCATTGCGCGCACGCTGGACCGGGCGCAGATCCCCGTGGTGCTGCTGGACCGCTGCTTCATGCCGTTCCCTGAGCGATCGGCACACGATCTGGTGGGAGTGGATAATCGACGAGCGGGCTACATAGCGGCGGCGCATCTTCTGGGTCTGGGCGCGCGCCGGCTGGTATTCCTGGGCGAAGAGAACTCCGCCAACACGGTGGACGCGCGGATGACTGGATTTTATGAGGCGCTGCGGGGCTTTGGCGTGGCGGCGGAATGGAATCCGGTGTGGCGCGGCAGTCCGCAAGACGAGGCGTTTGTGCGCGGCATGGTGGATGCCGCGCGGCCGGAGGGCATTGTGTGTGCGAACGATTTGACGGCTGCCCGCCTGATGCAGACGCTGCTGGGCCTCGGCGTGCGGATACCTGAGGAGGTGCGCATTGTGGGCATGGACGACGTGAAATATGCCAGCCTGCTGCCCGTGCCGCTGACTACCGTGCGCCAGGATTGCGCCGGCATCGGAGCCGTGGCCATGGCCACGATGCTGGAGCGGCTGGAACACCCGGAGTTGCCCATTCGCGACGTTCTGGTGCCCACCAAACTGGTCG
>JAGWRX010000090.1 GCA_028876395.1 Acidobacteriota bacterium | reverse complement strand
TGGCTCGCCCATCCAGGTATTTTTCTTTCCCCGCCACAGAATTGGGTGCCCTACTCATGGCGTCCGCTCCAGCGGACGACATGGGTGGGAAACCACTACCCTCACCCCGCCACCCTCAAAAATTCCTCCGCACAGTTTGCAGATAATTTCCCCTCCATCCTGCACAATGGAATTGGATCAGCAGAAGGCAGTGGTCAGCCCGGCCACGCGAAGCCATTGCCGGGGCGGCCAGCCCACCCCCCTACCCCCCCTTATTTATTTTTGTTTTCCACAAAAAGCTTGCAGAGAATTACGCTGCCCGGTGATCCGCGTGTCACAGGCCAGCAGCCTCCATCCTGAGACGGCCATCGCACCAACTCGTGCATAATCAAACAAGATGCCTCTCTTGTGGAATCCCGAAAGCTGGTCGCAGCGCCTCGCCGAGCTGGAGGCCCGCACCGGCGACCTGAAGGAAGCGCCCCTGCGCCGCGACGTCCGCTCGCTCGGCACGCTCCTCGGCGAAGTCCTGCGCGAGCAGGCCGGCGAAGATCTCTTCGCCAACGTTGAAACCCTGCGCCAGGGCACCATCCGCCGCCGCGACGCCGAAGCCCACGGCAACGAAGAAGAAGCCGCCCGCCACGCCGCCCGCGCTCTTGAGCTGGTCCACTCGCTCCCCGTCGAGCGCGCCATCCTGCTCACCCGCGCCTTCGCCTTCTACTTCGAGCTCATCAACCTGGCTGAGACCAACCATCGCAAGCGCCGCCGCATCGCCCTCCAGCTCAGCGGAGAAGCCGGCCGCCAGCGCGGCTCCCTCGCCGGCACGCTCTGCGAAATGCGCCGCGTCGGCATCACCGCCGCCGAGGCTATGGACTGGCTCCGTCGCGTCCTCATCATCCCCGTCTTCACCGCCCACCCGACTGAAGTCGCGCGCCGCTCCGTCATGTCCAAGCGCCGCCGCATCGGCGAGTTCCTCGCCACCCTCGACCGCATTCCCATTCCCGAGCAGGATCTCGCCCGCCTTGAAGGGCTCATCCTCGCCGAAATCACCAGCCTCTGGCAGACCGACGAAGTCCGCTCCCGCCGCCCCACCGTCTACGACGAAATCAAGATGGGCCTCGACTACTACGACGTCTCCATCTTTGCCACGCTGCCCGCGCTCTACCGCGAAATCGCCGAGGCCCTGCGCGCCTCCTATGGCCTCGAGATCGAGGCCCACGAGCTGCCCCAGGTCCTCCGCTTCGGCTCCTGGATCGGCGGCGACCGCGACGGCAATCCCTTCGTCACGCCCGACGTCACACGCGACGCCATCCAGCTCGCCCGCGGCCACCTGCTCCTCTACTACCAGCGCCAGCTCGACACCGTCATTGACCTGCTCACCACCAGCGCCCAGCAGCGCCCCGTCAGCAGCGACCTCATGCAGCGCCTCCAGGCCTACGTCGCGCAGGTCCACACGCCGGAGTCCCAGGTCTTCGGCGCGCAATATGAATTCGAGTACTACCGCCGCTTCGTCATCTGCCTCAAGGCCCGCCTCCAGCGCACCCTCCGCACCATGGAGCAGCCCACGCACACCGGCGCGCCGCTGCCCGTCATGCCCTACACCCTCGCCAAGGGCCAGGACAAGCTCGCCCAGGTGCTGCCCGCCTACGGCTCCGTCGAGGAATTCCTCGACGATCTCGAAACCCTCCGCGCCTCGCTCGCCGCGCACAGCGGCCTGCGCATCGCGCGCACGCTCATCGATCCGCTCATCCTCCAGGTGCGCACCTTCGGCCTCCACCTCCACACCCTCGACATCCGCCAGCACGCCCGCGTCCACACCGCCGCGCTCCAGGAGGCCGTCGCCGACACCATCGCCCCCGCCTTGCCCGGCAGCCTCTCCGCTGAAACGGCCGGCGTGCTCGAAACCTTCCGCGTCGTCTCTGAAGTCAAAAGCGGCTTCTCGCCCGAGGCCATTCGCCACTACGTCATCAGCGGCGCCTCATCCGTCGAAGATGTCCTCGCCGTCGTGCGCCTTGCCCGTCTCGGCGGTGTCCGCGTCGAGGGCTCCGGCCGCGACCCCGGCCTCATGCCCGTCCCGCTCTTCGAGTCCATTGAAGACCTCCGCCGCGCCCCGGACATCTGCCGCCAGCTCTGGACCCGCTCCGACTATCGCAAGCTGATGGCCTCCTGGGACAACTGGCAGGAGGTCATGCTCGGCTACTCTGACTCCAACAAAGACGGCGGCATGCTCACCAGCACCTGGGAGATCTTCCGCGCGCATCGCGATCTGCACACTGTCGCCCGCGAGTGCGGCGTCAAGCTGCGCCTCTTCCACGGACGCGGAGGCACCGTCGGCCGCGGCGGCGGGCCCACCCATCGCGCCATCTTCGCCCAGCCCATGGACGCCTTCGAGGGCCAGTTCCGCATTACCGAGCAGGGCGAAGTCCTCAACTTCAAATACGCCGACGAAGTCCTCGCCGAGCGCAATCTCGAACTCATGATTGCCGCCTCGCTCGATGCCCTCGCCCGGCCCAACGCCCGCGACCCAGAAGGCCACTTCACCGGCATCCTCAAGCCGGAGTGGGAGTCCGCCCTCGACGAGCTCTCCGCCATCTCCTTCGGCTTCTATCGCAGGCACATCCTTGAAGACCCCGACGTGGTCACCTACTTCGAGCAGTCCACGCCCGTCGGCGAACTCGAGCACGCCAAGATCGGCTCGCGCCCCTCGCGCCGCAAGGCCTCGCCCAACCTCGCCGACCTGCGCGCCATTCCATGGGTCTTCGGCTGGACACAGTCCCGCCTCCTCGTCCCCGCATGGTTCGGCGTCGGTTTCGCGCTCGGCGAATTCATCGAGCGCCCCGGCGCCCTCAAGCTGCTTGAGACCATGGCCCGCGAGTTTCCTCTCTTCATTGATCTCTTGCGCAACGTGGAAATGGCCCTCGGCAAGGTCGATCTCGCCACCGCGCGCCTCTACTCCTCGCTCGTCCGCGACGAGAAGCTCCGCGAGCGCATCTACGGCATGTGCGAGGCCGAGTTCCACCGCGCCGTCCGCGCCGTCCTCGCCGTCACGCGCCAGAAGGAGCTGCTCGAAAAGAACCAGGTCCTCGCCCGCTCCATCCGCCTGCGCAACCCCTACGTCGATCCCATGCACCTCATTCAGGTGGACATGCTCCGCCGCAAGCGCTCCGGCGAAGACACCCCCGACGTCAACCGCGCCATCGCCGCCACCATCAGCGGCATCTCCGCCGGCCTCCGCAACACCGGGTAAGCATAGTTGCGCAGGCTAGCGGTTTTGTGTGGGTAGCTGCTCCGGGAGCGTTCTCAGGCTTGCGTTTCATTTTTCCCCGGCTGGGAAAAGAATCTGCAAAGCTGGCCTGAGAGAAGGAGTGTGCCGCAAGGAGACGGGCTAGAGTCCGCAGCCCCATAGGCTCGCTGAGGCAAGCGCAGTCCCAGGTCTCAGGATCGAGACCTGGGATTCCCCGCGTCGGCTTACGGCAAGTTGTTGTAATACACCTTGTTGCTGAGCACACCGCCTGGGCCGGTGGTGCCGGTCAGTGCCTGCCCTCCCAGAATCAGGAAGCGCGGTGCGTTCGTCACGGAGACAAGCGGGCTGGTAAATCCGGCTGCGTTGTATACGTTGGCCTTCGGCACCTGCCCCAGAGACCCCGTCAGGCCGGTCCACGAATTCAAGGCGAGGTTGCCGGTATTGCTGGCGTTGATCGTCGAAGTCTCCATTTCGCCCGAACCGACGCTGCCCGTGTAGACACCTTCACCTGCAATGACTTGCCCGTATGCAGTGAAGAGCACGCCTTTGGCTCGGTCATGGATGGTTGAATTCCCGTTCTGCACCCACGTCCCAACCGCGCCGCGAAGCGCGCTCGCGTAATACACGAAGTTGTCTCCAACACCTTGATCGTTTGGCGGAACAGAAGAGTTCGGATCGCCGTTGATGTAATAGATGATGCCTCCGAAAACGAACATCGTTCCGAAAGCTCTTGGCGTTGGCAGGCTGTTTGTGGAAGTTGTCCAGGTTCCGAGCGTGCCGTCGGAATTGACCTGCGCGGAATAGACGGCGCCCACGGGCACTCCATTGGTGTTCAGGCCGCCCGCCACGTACAGATACCCGTTATGCACGGTGGCCGACATGCCAAGCAGCGGCTGAGGCAGTGTGTTCGTGAGCGTGGTCCACGTGCCGACCGTACCGGCAGTCGAATCCACACTGGCCACATAGACCGTGTTGGTTCCACCGTTATCGGTTGCTTTCACCTGCCCTCCGATTACGTAGATAAACCGCTTGCCCACAGGTACCAGCGAATTCGTATCGTCCGCTTCGGCCATGGCATGATGAGCAAGCGATGTGGGAAGCGGATTCGTCGCAATCGTGGTCCATGTGGTGTTTGTCGTATCGCCTACCGTGCCATCCTGGTTCAGGTTGTTCGCCCAGACGGTGGTGGTGTTGGCGCTGCCGTCATAGCCCCCGGTGATGATCGCGAAAGCGCTGGTGGTGCTGCTGCCCGGCACAGCCACGGCGCGAAGCCCCGCCATCGGCTTCGGCAGTGCTATGGTGGTTGACCAGCCCATCGCGCTGGGATTGAAGGTCAGCGTCGGAACCAGGTTTACGGTGATGGCGTTGCTCGTCCCGCCAGACGTAGTGACCGTGACGCTCACGGTGCCGGGGACGGTAAAGCTCGCCGTCGAGCTCCCCGTGGGAACCGCAGCCACGACTCCCGTGTCGGACCAGACTGAAGTCGTTGGCACCACATCGACCGAAATGCTGCCCTGTGTGAACGTAACTTTGCCCGGCGCGGCCTGGAAGTTGCTGCCGTTAATCTCAATCGGCAGGCTCACAGGGCTCGTGGGTGTCGTCGAACTGTTAATGTTCTGGATTTGTGGCGCCGGAGGAGGAGGAGGAGTAGTGTTGTTGCTGCTGCCGCCACCGCCGCCGCAGCCGGAAATTAAGGTTGCCCCGACCGCAAGCACGATCGCGCCAAGGGTTAGATGCCAATTTTGTTGTCTCATCATTTAGACCTCTCGCTCAAACCTGTAAGTTCCCGTACTTACAGAGTCTCGTAGTGTATTGCCTGTTAGTCTTTCGTCTATCTCAAGGTTGCGTTCTTGCCGTAAGCTGTGCCGGCGCAAGAAAGAACGGACCCGACGATATTGGCTTCGAGAATACGAACTTACCTCGATGCCCTATATCGTTAAACCCCTGGATTAGTGATTAGACTAGTTTCTGTCGCAAATAAATACATTACGTACGTAATGGAAGTTACCAAGGTAGGCACCCCCGCACTTGCTTTAGTGCAACCCGGGCTCGTCGGGCAACCCGCACCCGGGAGGCCTGTGTGCGCGACTGTCCCATCGGCTTGTTGTGGTGTGTGCGGTCCCAAATCGCGGAATTGGAACCCGCGACCAGCGCCCTTCGTCCGCATCCATATCCGCTCGGCCTTACCTGGCCGCACTGCCGGACTGGGCATCGAGCGCGTCAACGATCAGGAACTCGATTGGCCGTTTTTCTGGCAACAGCTCCAGCCCGAAGCGCTCGCGCATTTTGGTTTCGAAATCTCCGGCCTGTTCTGGCCCCACTCAAGCTCACTTCTGAATTTCCCTGCGGGCGCGAAGCAGTGGCCGTGCAGACGGTCTTCCCATCCCGCGCGGCAATCGTCCAGGCGAGCCCCGCTCGGGATGTTCGTGCGACCGCCGGTCACAACCTGCCCCAAACGCAAAACGAGGACAGGGATTGCTCCTTGTCCTCGCTGTGTTCACTCGATTCTGCCGGAATCGGGCGGCCTATCGGTTACAGAGGCTGAACGTCCGCAGCCTGCCAGCCCTTGGGCCCCTTCACCACGTTGAACTGCACGGCCTGGCCTTCCTGCAGACTCTTGAAACCACTCGAGTTGATCGCAGAGTAATGCACGAAGACATCTTCGCCGTTCTGACGCGAGATAAAGCCGAAGCCCTTCGCGTCATTGAACCACTTCACAGTACCTTGTTCCATTGTGTTCGTATTTCCTGAATTGAATTGCGCTGGATGAATCGGAGCGACCACTGGCAGAATCTTGCTTGGTTGGGCGAGTGCTGCTCACGCCCGGTTCGGCTCTAACGCTAAATCAAGTGTAACACCGAACACACAAAATTGCTCCGTTAAAATCTCGGCTCCGCTCAACGCCGTCCATGTTTACTCCTTGGCAACTAATTCAAAATAAGAAACCTACCGCGTCACGCCCCGCTGTGATACGGTAAAAGGTCGCAATGCCCACCGATCCTGTCCCTGGCCTGCTTGCGGGTGCCACTGAGGCGCTGGAGGCGGAGTTCGGCTCCCTGCCTGCCTTCGATCCCGCTCCCGAATCCGCTGCCAGTCCGCAGGAAATGGCGACGATTCTCGCGGCCACGGCCCGCCGCCTGGGCGACAACTATCCTTATTTCCACCCGCTCTACGCCGGGCAGATGCTCAAGCCGCCGCATCCCATCGCGCGCGCCGCCTATGCCCTGGCCATGACCATCAACCCCAACAACCACGCTCGCGACGGCGGCCGCGCCAGCTCCGCAATGGAGATCGAAGCCGTGGCCGAAATCGCCCGCATGTTCGGCTGGGCAGACATCTTTCTCGGCCATCTCACCTCCAGCGGCACCTTCGCCAACCTTGAGGCGCTCTGGGTCGCCGGCCAGCTCGCGCCCGGCCGCCGCGTCGTCGGCTCCGCGCAGGCGCACTACACCCACCAGCGCATCTCCGCCGTCCTCAAGCTGGACTACTGCCCCATTCCCACCGACACCCGCGGCCGCATCGACCTCGACGCGCTGGAGGCCGAACTGCGCGAAGGTGACGTGGGCACTGTCGTCGTCACCCTCGGCACCACGGCCATTGGCGCCGTCGATCCGCTCGACCAGATCCTCGCCCTCCGCCAGCGCTACGGCTTTCGCATCCACGTCGATGCGGCCTACGGCGGTTACTTCCATCTGATTCCCGAAGCGCTGGATGAACCGGCCCGGCGGGCCTATGCCGCCATCAGCCACGCCGACTCGATCGTCGTCGATCCCCACAAGCACGGCCTGCAGCCCTACGGTTGCGGCTGCGTGCTCTTCCGCGACCCCGCCGTGGGCCGGTTCTACAAGCACGACTCGCCCTATACCTACTTCACCTCAAAGGAGTTGCACCTCGGCGAGATTAGCCTGGAGTGCTCCCGGGCAGGGGCGGCGGCCGTGGCCTTATGGGCCACGCAGCAGCTCTTGCCGCTCACGCCGGGCGGCACATTCGCCCGCGGCCTGGCGCGCGGACGCGCCGCGGCCCTGGAACTGGACCGCCGGCTCCGTCAGGACAAATACGCGCGCTTTCAGCCGCTCGCGGCCGGTCCGCCAGAGCTGGATATCGTGGTCTGGCAGCTCAATACAGACACCCCCGAGCGGGCCTCCGAGATGGCACAGAAGATTTTTGTGGCCTGCGCCGCGGATGATTTGCACCTCGCCCTTGTACAATTGCCCCAATCCTGGTTTCGCCCCGCCTGCGCTGGCGGAGATGCGAGCCGGCATGTGACCTGCCTGCGCAGTGTATTGATGAAGCCCGAGCACGAGGCGTGGCTCGACAGGATCTGGGTAACGCTGACTGCGGCCTGCGCGAAGGTGGAGGAGGGGTAAAACCGGTGACTGACGGAGCCATAGCCGCGCCCTCGAAAGAAAACGTTCTCATCCAAAACGGAAATTGCTCCGTCAGCATCCTCCCTCGTCTGGGCGGAAAGATCGCCTCTATCCTCATCCATCACAAAGAGTTACTGCAGGCCCCGCTCGCTCCCCTCGGCCCGCGCACCCGCACCATGGCCTTTGAGGCAGGCGACGCCGGCGGCTGGGACGAGTGTCTGCCCTCGGTCGCCGCTTGCGCAGTGGAAACAGCCGCCGGACGCGCTCAAGTCCCCGACCATGGAGACCTGTGGCGCGTGGCCTGGGAATCGATTGGTTCAGCAAAGGACTCCGTCACCCTGCGCGGCGCCTGCTTTTCGCTTCCGCTGGTTCTCGAGAGAACAACGACCCTGGCTGAGACCGGCAACGGCTGGCAGCTCAGGCAGGACTACAGGCTGACCAACACAGGCAACGATCCAGTGCCCTGGTCCTGGGCGGCGCATCCGCTGTTTGCGGCCGCGGAGGGTGATCGGATCCTGCTGCCGCACACCGTCGGTAAGCTTCGCGTGGAAGGCTCCGCAGGCCAGCGCCTCGGCGCGACCGGCGGCACCGTTGCGTGGCCCGTGGCAACCCTGGCAAATGGCAGCCGGACCGACCTGAGCGTGGCTCAACCGCCTGCGTCGGGCATCGGCGACAAGCTTTTCACAGGCCCGCTGGCGCCTGCGGAAAACTGGTGCGTATTGGAACGGCCCTCGGCTGGCGTGCGGATTCGGCTGCGCTTTGACCCCGCCGCAACGCCTTATCTTGGCCTCTGGATCTGCTACGGCGGCTGGCCGGAGCGCCCCGGGCCAAAGCAGAATTGCGTGGCGCTGGAGCCCTGCACCGCGCCCGTGGACTCCCTGGCTATCAGCGGCCCATGGTCGCGTACGCTCGCGCCCGGCGCATCGTGCGCCTGGCCGATGTTGATTGATCTTGAAATCATTTAAGGTGTGACCCGTATGCACGATTTTGCCGCTTTACGCAGCCTGCACCATGACCGCTTTCAGGCGGAACCGGCCATCTTTGTCGCGCCCGGCCGCGTGAACCTGATTGGCGAGCACACGGACTACGCCGAAGGCTTTGTGATGCCCGCGGCCATCGACTTCGCAACCCTCGCCGCCATCTCTCCGCGCTCAGACGGCAAAGTTGTCATCTACTCTGAGAATTACGCTGACGAGCGCACCTTCGATGCGGCGGCGCTTCCTGAGGTGGCCGGCAAGCATTGGAGCGACTATCCTCTCGGCGTCGTGGTTACCCTCGCCCGCGAGGGCCACACGATTCCCGGCTTCAGCCTGAGCCTGTGGGGAGACGTCCCGCTCGGCTCCGGGCTTTCCAGCAGCGCCGCCGTTGAGGTGGCCACTGCACTCGCCGTTACCTCGCTGCTCGACATCAGCTATCCCGGCCCGCTGCTCGCCCGGCTTTGCCAGCGGGCTGAGAATGAGTTCGTCGGCGCCAATTGCGGCATCATGGACCAGTTCATCTCCGCCAACGGAGCAGAGGACCACGCCCTGCTGCTCGATTGCCGCGACCTCAGCTACAAGCTCGCGCCCATTCCGCCCACCGTGGCCCTGGTCATCGCCAACACCATGGTCAGCCATTCCGTCGCAGGCAGCGAGTACACCTCCCGCCGCGCCGAGGTCGAGGAAGCCTGCGCCGTCATTGCCCGTCACCGTCCCGAAGTGCGCTTCCTCCGCGACGCCACCGTGCGCGACCTCGAGCAGTATGGGCACGAGATGAGCCCCAACGCCCTGAAACGCGCCCGCCATGTGATTACCGAAAACCTGCGCACCGTCGCCGCCGCAGAGGCGCTTATCCATCATGATTTGAAGGAGCTGGGCCGCCTGATGGCCGAGGCGCACCGCAGCTACAGCCAGGACTTCGAGGCCAGTTGCGTCGAGGCCGACGCCATGGTCGCCCTCGCCCAGGACCTGCCCGGCCTCATCGGAGCGCGGCTCACCGGCGGAGGCTTCGGCGGCTGCACCATCAATCTCGTGGAACGCGAACACGCCGCCGAATTTGCCGAGGCGCTCGGCGCCCGCTATGCCAGCGAGATCGGAATCGTCCCCCAGATCCACATCTGCCACGCCTCCGGCGGAGCACGCAGGCTCGCTTGAAGCCGACCCCGGAATCCCTCGCAGACCGCCTCAGATGCCCCGTGCCCCATCCTTTCCGCTTTCTTCTGCGGAAAGGGTGGGAGACCACTACGGATGGCTCGCCTCTCGCCATTACGCTGTTCAGTCCGATCCCACCTCAGACGCCCCGTGCCCCATCCTTTCCGCTTACTTCTGCGGAAAGGATGGGAGACCACTACCGCCGGCTTGCCTCTCGCCGTTACGCTGTCCAGTCCGATCCCGCCTCAGACGCCCCGTGCCCCATCCTTTCCGCTTACTTCTGCGGAAAGGGTGGGAGACCACTACCGCCGGCTTGCCTCTCGCCATTACGCTGTCCAGTCCGATCCCGCCTCAGATGCCCCGCACCCCATCCTTTCCGCTTACTTCTGCGAAAGGGTGGGAGACCACAACCGCCAGGAAGCCAGCCCCGGAAGGACCGGCCAGCCGCCTTCAAACAAGCTGGACACAGCAAGTTGCGGTATAGTCAAAGCCGCCTCGGGACAATTGAGAGCGCTCAGGCCCGCTTTGTAATGCATTTTTCACTTTCCTTGTTAAAATCTGGTAGGGCTTTGCCCGAAAGAGACCGGTTGGGGTACGCATCCACCGGCAGGCTTCCCCTTCAGTAGAATTTCCTGGCCGCAGTTCCGCAGCTTGCGGGCGCCGCAGAGAGACAGTTTTAATGCAAGCACCTTCCAACAAGCCCTTTTCCTACGAAAGCTTTCCCACCTCCGGCATGGTCGCCTATTTCTCCATGGAAATCGCGATCAACCCTGGCATGCCCACTTACTCAGGCGGCCTGGGAGTGCTCGCCGGCGACACCCTGCGCTCCGCGGCGGACCTGGGCGTTCCGCTGGTCGCTTTCACTCTGGTTCACCGCAAGGGCTACTTCCAGCAGCACCTGAACGCCGCCGGAGAGCAGAGCGAGGAGACCCAGCCCTGGAATCCCACCGACTTCTGCACTGAAGAGGCGGCCCGGATTACCGTCGGCATTGAAAACCGCGTGGTCTCGGTGCGCGCCTGGCGCTATGACATGGAAGGACGCTGCGGCCATATCGTGCCCATCTACCTGCTGGATACGGACCTGGACGAAAATTCCGGCTGGGACCGCGGCCTGACCGACCACCTGTATGGCGGCGACACCAACTACCGCCTCCAGCAGGAGATCGTGCTCGGCATGGGCGGCGTCCGCATGGCCAACGCGCTGGGCCTGTCCGTAAACGTTTATCACATGAACGAGGGCCATGCGGCGCTGCTGACCCAGTCGCTGCTTGAGAGCCAGCTGGGCGGCGGCCCGCTGGATGGGTTCACTGAAACCGATGTCGATCAGGTGCGCCGCAAGTGCGTCTTCACCACCCACACCCCGGTTCCCGCCGGACATGATCGCTTCTCCACCGAGCAGTCCATCCGCATCCTCGGCGCAGACCGCACCGCGCGCCTTGAGAGGCTGGGCTGCTTCCAGGACGGCCTGCTCAACATGACCATGCTCGCGCTGCGCTTCTCCCGCTACGCCAACGGCGTCGCCATGCAGCACGGCAAGGTCTCCCGCGACATGTTCCCCCAGTTCCACGTCGACTCGATTACCAACGGCGTCCACGCGCCCACGTGGATTGCCGAACCCATAAGGCAGATGCTGGACAACCACCTGCCCGCATGGCGGCGGGACAATCTCTACCTGCGCAACGCCATCGAGCTGCCGGAAAGGGACGTCCTCCACGCCCACGCCCGCGCCAAGGAGGCCCTGCTCACTGAGGTGGCCTCGCGCACCGGACTGGTGCTCAATCCCCGTGTGCTCACGCTGGGCTTTGCCCGCCGCGCCGCCACTTACAAGCGAGCCAACCTGCTGTTCCTTGACCCCGACAGGCTGCTGAAGATCGCCGAAAAGGCCGGCGGCCTGCAGATTATCTACGCCGGCAAGGCCCACCCGCAGGACGTGCCCGGCAAGGCACTCATCCGCTCCGTCATCGAGACGGCCAGCAGACTCTCCAGCGACATGCTGCGCGTGGTCTATCTTGAGAACTACGCCTGGGACCTCGGCGCGCAGCTCACCGCCGGAGTGGATGTATGGATCAATACGCCGCGCCGGCCCTATGAAGCCTCCGGCACCAGCGGCATGAAGGCCGCGCTCAACGGCGTTCCCAGCCTCTCCATCCTCGACGGCTGGTGGATCGAGGGTTGCATCGAGGGCGTCACCGGCTGGGCCATTGAAGACGGAGCCGGCGACGCCGAAGAGGCGGCTTCGCTCTACGGAAAGCTCGAGTCCGCCGTGGTTCCGCTCTACCTTGAGGCGCCGGAACAGTGGGCCCGCCTGATGCGCACCACCCTGGCCTTCAACGGCTCCTATTTCAACACCAACCGCATGGTCAAGCAGTACACCCGCAACGCCTACTACCCGGTCAAGCTGGTCGACCGCGCTCCCGTCGAGGAAGCCGCCTTCGCCGGCGACCCCTTCGAAGCCTGAGAGACGATCCGCCAGAAACGCCCCGTGCCCCATCCTTTCCGCAAAAGAAAGCGGAAAGGGTGGGGCACGGAACTTTTGCGGTTTGCCGCTCTTGCGTCAGGAGTAAGGCGCAGGAGTGGCGATTCCAAAGTTACAACTCACTCCTCACCGAAAAATCAGTGCTGGAAGCTGCCCTCAGTCCCCGTGCACTTCTTCCAGTTCCGCGCCCAGCTTGTGCAGCTTCATCACCCGCCACTGCAGGCGGTCAAAGAAGAGATACACCACCGGCGTGGTAAACAGCGTGAGCATTTGCGACACGATCAGCCCGCCGACAATCGTAATGCCCAGCGGCTTGCGCAGCTCTGACCCCACGCCCATGCCAATGGCCAGTGGCAGCCCGCCAAAGAGCGCCGCGAACGTGGTCATCATGATCGGCCTGAAGCGCAGCAGGCAGGCCTGATAGATGGCCTCCACCGGCGGCAGCCCCTGTTCGCGCTCGGCCTGCAGCGCAAAGTCGATCATCATGATGGCGTTCTTCTTCACGATGCCGATCAGCAGCAGGATGCCGATCAGCGCAATGATGCTGAGTTCAGTGCCGGTCAGCAGCAGCGCCAGAATTGCGCCCACGCCCGCCGGCGGCAGCGTGGAGAGAATCGTGAGCGGGTGAATCAGGCTCTCATAGAGAATGCCCAGCACGATGTACACCGCGACCAGCGCCGCCAGAATCAGATACGGCTCATTTCGCAGTGATTCCTGAAAGGCCTGCGCGGTGCCCTGGAATGTGGCGTGAACCGCGCTTGGCATGCCCATCTCCCGCTGCGCCTTTTCAAGCGCCGTCACCGCCGCGCCCAGTGACACATTCGGAGCCAGGTTGAACGTCAGCGTAATCGCCGGATACTGTCCCTGGTGATTCACCGCCAGCGACGTCCGCTGTGAGGCAAAATGCGCAATGGCCGACAGCGGCACCATGGCGCCGCCCGCGGCAGGAACCGGCGCTGCCGCTGCTCCGCCGCCTGCGGCAGGAGTGAAGGCGCTCGAAGGAGCAGCAGCAGCGGCGGCTGGAACGGTCCCCGTGAATGCGCCGCCGAGCGTCGGGATCTGCCCTGCTGTGGCCGTCACCAGCGCGCCACCTGCCGTCGGAAACGCCGCGGTGGCGCCCGTCGGCAATGCCGGGGCGGCCGCTGCAGGGGCCGCCGCCGGAGCGGCAGCGGCAACGGCTGGCGCGCCGGTGTTTGGCACGGACGCGGAAGCGCCTGTCACGTTGCTGGCCTTCACATAAATGCCGTTCAGCGAGTCGGGGCTCAGCTGGTACTTCGGGTCCACTTCCATCACCACGAAGTATTGGTTCAGCCCGGTGTACATGGTGGACACCTGCCGCTGGCCGAAGGCGTCATAGAGCGCCTGGTCGATGGCCGCGGTCGTCACTCCCAGTCGCGAGGCCGTGTCGCGGTCGATCACCAGGTTGGCCGCCAGCCCCTGGTCCTGCTGGTCGGTCGAGGCGTCGCGCAGCTCCGGCATCTGGCGCATGCGGGCCAGCAGTTGCGGAGCCCAGGTGTTCAGCTCATCCAGATTCTCGTCAGACAGCGTGTACTGGTACTGCGCATCGCTCATGCGCCCGCCGATCTGAAACTCCTGCTGCACCTGCAGAAACAGCGTAGCGCCCGGCACGCTCGTCAGCTTGCCGCGAAGGCGGTTGACCACCATGTCAGACGTCACGCCCTTGCGCGCGCTGGCCGGCTTGAGGTTGATGAACATGTGGCCCACATTCGTGCCCCCGCCGCCGGGCCCGCCGCCGCCCGCGAAGGCGACGATGGATCCGACCGCGGGATCGTTCAGCACCATCTGCGCCAGCGCGCGCTGCTTCTCGCGCATGGCCTCAAAGCTGATGTCCTGCGCCGCGCGCGTCACGCCTCCCAGGCGGCCCGTGTCCTGTTGCGGGAAAAAGCCCTTGGGCACGATGACAAACAGATACCCGTTCAGCAGCACGGTGCCGAAGACGACGATCAGCATCAGCCACTGGTGCCGCAGCACCCAGCGCAATCCCGCGTTGTACTCGTAGTGCATCCACTGGAATGCGCGCTCGCTCATACGATACAGGCGCCCGTGGCGGCTTTCGTCGCGTGCTTTCAGAAACTTTGCGCACAGCATCGGCGTGGTGGTCAGCGACACCAGCAGCGATACCGCAATGGCCACCGACAGCGTGACCGCAAACTCGCGGAAAAGCTTGCCCACGATGCCGCCCATCAAAAGAATAGGCAGGAAAACCGCGATCAGCGAGGTGCTCATGGACAGCACCGTAAAGCCGATCTCCTTCGAGCCCTTCATGGCCGCTTCATACGGCTTCATGCCCATTTCAAGGTAGCGCGTGATGTTCTCGATTACCACAATCGCATCGTCCACCACGAACCCGGTGGAGATGGTGAGCGCCATCAACGAAAGGTTGTCGATGGTGTAGCCCAGCAGGTACATCACCCCGAAAGTCCCCACCAGCGACAACGGCACGGCAATCGACGGGATGATCGTGGCCCACACCTCGCGCAGGAACAGGAACACCACCAGGACCACCAGCGCCACGCTGATCAGCAGCGAAATCTCCACGTCGCGCACGCTGGAACGGATGGTCGTCGTGCGGTCCACCGACACATCAATCTTGATCGTCGGCGGAATCTCCGCCTGCAGGCGCGGCAGCTCTTTCAGAACGCTGTCCACGGTCGAGATCACGTTCGCGCCGGGCATCTTGAAGATGATGATCATCACCGAGCTCTTCAAGTGCGAGGGCGGTCCCTTCGCGGGATTGATGCCCACGACGCCCGTCGTGTGAATATCGGCAATCGAGTCGGTGACCGTGCCCACGTCAGCCAGACGCACCGGCGCGCCCGTCTGCTGGTTATAGCCCACGATGATGGGCCCATACTCGTCGGCTTTGAAAATCTGGTCGTTATCGGTGATCGCCCAGCGATGCGTTCCGTCCTGGAACGCCCCCTTCGGCCGGTTGGCGTTCGCATTGCCCAGCGCCGTGCGCACCGCTTCCATGCCGATGCCGGTGTTGGCCAGCAGCATGGGGTTCAGCTCCACGCGCACCGCCGGCTGCGATGTGCCGCCCACAAACACCTGGCCCACACCCTGAATCTGCGCAATCTTCTGCGCCAGGATGGAGTCGGCCATGTCATAGATTTCCGCCTTGGGCACCACGTCGGAAGTCAGAGAAAGAATCAGCACGGGCGCTTCCGCGGGATTCGCCTTGCGGTAGCCCGGATTCTGCGGCAGATACGAGGGCAACTGGCTGCGCGCCGCGTTGATGGCCGCCTGCACGTCGCGCGCCGCGGCATCGATGTTGCGGCTCAGGTCAAACTGCAGCACCACCGAGGTCGAGCCCAGCCCGCTCGACGAGGTCATCTGGTTCACTCCGGCGATGCGCCCGAACTGCCGCTCCAGCGGCGTCGCAACCGCCGACGCCATCGTCTCGGGGCTCGCTCCCGGCAACCCCGCGCCCACGCCGATTACCGGGAAGTCCACATCCGGCAGCGAGGCCACGGGCAGCACCGAGTACGCCACCGAGCCCGCCAGCAAAAGTGCCAGGCTGAGCAGCGTGGTGGCTACCGGACGCCGGATAAAGGGTGCGGAAAGATGCATCGCTCAGGGTTCCTCAGTCGCCCGTGACCGGTTCTTCCTGCAGCTTCGGCTGCAGAGTTTGCAGGTGCAGGCGGTGCGCCAGCTTGTCAAAGTAGAGGTAAACCACCGGCGTCGTGTAAAGCGTCAGCAACTGCGAGAACAGCAGGCCGCCGACAATTGTGATGCCCAGGGGCTTGCGCAACTCCGCGCCCACGCCGCCGCCCAGCCACAACGGCAGTCCGCCCAGCAGCGCCGCCATGGTCGTCATCAAGATCGGTCTGAAGCGCAGCAGGCACGCCTGGAAGATGGCCTCCTCGGCCGGCTTGCCAAAGCGGCGCTCATCGTCCAGCGCAAAGTCGATCATCATGATGGCGTTCTTCTGCACAATGCCGATCAGCAGGATGATGCCGATCAGCGCAATCACGCTGAACTCAGTGCGCGTAATCAGCAGCGCAAGCAGCGCGCCCACGCCCGCCGACGGCAGCGTCGAGATGATCGTGATCGGGTGAATATAGCTCTCGTAGAGCACGCCCAGAACGATATACACCGTCACCAGCGCTGCCAGGATCAGCAGCGGCTCATTGGCCAGCGACGTCTGAAACGCCGCCGCCGTGCCCTGGAAGCTGGCATTGATCGAGGCCGGCATCTGGATGCGCTGCTCCACGCGATTCACGGCATTGACGGCGTCGCCCAGCGCCTTGCCCGGCGCCAGGTTGAAGCTCACCACGGTGGAAGGGAACTGGCCCTGGTGCCCGATCGCCAGTTGCGCACGTGTCTGCTCCCAGTGCGCCAGCATGCTCAGCGGCACCTGCGTTCCGTTGGCCGACTTCACATAAAGATTGTTCAGCGTAGCCGGGTCCGTCTGGAAATTCGGCCCCACCTCCATCACCACGTGGTACTGGTTCAGCTGGGTAAAGATGGTGGAAACCTGGCGCTGCCCGAAGGCGTCGTAGAGCGTGTTGTCCACGTCAGCCATCGCAATGCCCAGCCGCGCCGCGGTATCGCGATTGATCACCAGCTGCGCGCCCAGTCCCTGGTCCTGCAGGTCGCTGGCCACGTCCGTCACCACGGCTTCCTTGCGCAGCTCCTCCACCATCTTCCGCGTATAGGTGGCCAGCTCGGCCTGGTTCGGGTCTTCCAGCGCGTACTGGAACTGCGTGCGGCTCACGCGGTCTTCCACCGTCAGGTCCTGCAGCGGCTGCAGGAAGAGCTGGATGCCCTGCACCGCATCCACCTTCGCCTGCAGCCTGCGAATCACGTCGGTCGCGGAGATCTTGCGCTCATCCAGCGGCTTCAGGTTGATCTGGATGCGCCCCGAGTTCAGCGTGGTGTTGGTTCCGTCCACGCCTATGAACGAAGAAACATTATCGACCGCCGGGTCCTCCAGCACCACGTCCACCAGCCTCTGCTGGCGCTCCGCCATGCTGGCAAAGCTCACCGTCTGCGGCCCCTCGCTGATGCCCAGGATTACGCCCGTGTCCTGCACCGGGAAGAAACCCTTCGGTATCACGATGAACAGGAGAATCGTGGCCACCAGCGTCCCGATGGTCACCATCAGCGTGATGAAGCGATAGCGCAGCACCGTCTGCAGCGTGCGCCCATAGGCGGCGATGACCGAGTTGAAGACCTTCTCCGACCAGTGATAGAAGCGCGTCTGCCTGGCCACCGACTTGTCCTTCAGAATCCGCGAGCACATCATCGGCGTCAGCGTCAGCGACACCGCCGCGGAAACCAGAATCGTAACCGCCAGGGTGATCGCAAACTCGCGGAACAGCCGCCCCACCACGTCGCTCATGAACAGCAGCGGAATCAGCACCGCGATCAGCGACACCGTCAGCGACATGATCGTGAAGCCGATCTGCGAGCTGCCCCACAGCGCCGCGCGCATCGGGCTGTAGCCCTCCTCGATGTAGCGCGAGATGTTCTCGATCATCACGATCGCGTCGTCCACCACGAAGCCCGTCGAAATCGTCAGCGCCATCAGCGTGAGGTTGTTCAGGCTGTAGCCCAGCAGATACATCACCCCGAAGGTGCCCACAATCGACAAGGGCACCGCCACGGAGGGAATGATGGTGGCCGCGAGGTTGCGCAGGAACAGGAAGATGACCATCACCACCAGCGCAACGGTCAGCATCAGCTCAAATTCCACGTCCTTCACCGACGCGCGAATCGTCACCGTGCGGTCGGTCAGCACCTTCACCTGCACGCTGCCCGGCAGGCTGGCCCGCAACTGAGGCAGCAGCTTCTTGATGCGGTCCACCACCGCGATGATGTTCGCGCCCGGCTGGCGCTGGATGTTGACGATTACCGCTGGCTGATGGTCCATCCACGCGGCCTGCTGCGAGTTCTCCGCCGAGTCCACAATGGTGGCCACGTCCGACGCCCGCACTGCCGCCCCGTTGCGATAGGCCACAATCACCGGCTTGTAGTCGCCGCTTGAGAGCAGCTGATCATTCGCCCCGATCGTGTAGGACTGCCGCGCTCCGTTCAGCGTGCCCTTGGCCTGGTCCACGTTGGCCGCCGCCAGCGCCGTGCGCAGGTCTTCCAGGCTCAGGTTGTAGGCCGCCAGCTGCGCGGGATTCGCCTGCACACGCACCGACGGCTTCTGCCCGCCTGCGATGGACACCATGCCAACGCCCATCACCTGCGAAATCTTCTGCGCCAGGTTCGTGTCGGCCGCGTCCTCAATCTTGTCCAGCGGCAGCGAATCCGACGTCAGCGCCAGCGTCATGATCGGCGCGTCCGCCGGGTTCACCTTGCTGTAAATCGGCGGATTGGGCAGGTCGGGCGGCAGAAAGCTGTTGGCCGCGTTGATCGCCGCCTGCACTTCCTGCTCGGCCACATCGATGTTTTCTTCCAGGTTGAATTCGAGCGTGACCACCGAGCCGCCGCCCGAGCTGACTGAGGTCATCTGCTTCAGGCCCGGCATCTGCCCAAACTGCCGCTCCAGCGGCGCCGTCACCGAAGACGCCATCACCTCGGGCCCCGCGCCGGGATAAAACGTCAGCACCTGGATGATCGGGTAATCCACCTCGGGCAGCGCGGAAACCGGCAGTTGCTGGAACGCTACGCCGCCCGCCAGCAGCATGGCCGCCATCAGCAGCGACGTCGCCACCGGGCGCAGAATGAAGGGCTGTGAAGGATTCACTGCTTTTCCCTCTGGTTGTGCTTGCCGCCTGTGGTTTGTCCGCCCGCAGCCGTGAAGGGCCCGCCCTGCGCGGGCGCCGGGTCCGCTCCCTGGGCCCCCTGGTGGTGGGTCGCGCTCATCGTGACCAGCTGCCCGGGGCGCAGCCGTTCCGCTCCGTCCACCACCACGTTCGCTCCCGGCTCAGGACCGCTGTCCAGAATCGTCGCCTGGCCCTCGGCCAGCGCCACCTTCACCGGCTGAATCCGCGCCACCGTGGCGCCCTTGTCATCCGTATCAATCACCCACACAAACGCGCCCTGCAGCCCCGACTGGATGGACGCCGACGGCACCACCAGCGCCTGCTGCCGGTTCTCCAGCTCCAGGTGGATGTTCACGAACTGGTTGGGGAACAGCGACTCGTCCTGATTCGCAAACACCGCCTTCAGCCGCGCCGTGCCCGTGGTGGTGTCGATCTGGTTGTCGGCGGCCAGCAACTGGCCCAAAGCCAGCTTGTGCACGTCCCCGCGATCATAGGCTTCCACAGGAATACGCCTGTCCGTCGCCAGCTTGCGCAGCACCTGCGGCAGCTGGTTCTCCGGCAGCGTAAAGTACACCGCGATCGGCCGGAACTGGTTGATGATCACAAGGTTCGTCGTGTTCGCCTGGATGATGTTGCCGGGGTCCACCAGCCGCAGGCCGATGCGCCCGTTGATCGGCGACTGGATCGTGCACCAGCTCAGTTGCAGCTGCGCATTCTCCACCGCCGCCTTGTCTGAGTCGATGGCTCCCTGGTACTGGCCCATCGTGGCCTCATCGGCCTCCATCGCCTCCTTGGACGTGACGCCCGCTTCATAAAGCGCCTTGTAGCGGGCATATTCCGCCTGGGCGTTCTTCAACAGCGCCTGGTCGTGAACCAGCGTGCCCTTGGCCTGATCCAGCGCGGCCTTGTACGGGCGCGGGTCGATCTCCATGATCGTCTCGCCCTGCCGCACCTCCTGGCCCTCGGTGAACCGCACCGGAAGCAGCTCTCCGCCCACCCGCGCCTTGACCGTCACGCTCATGTACGGCGTCACCGTGCCCAGCCCCGTCAGGTAGATCGGCATCGCCCTCTGCTCGGCCGGCGTCACCTGCACCGGCACCGGCCGCCCCTGCAGCGCCGCCGCCTGCCGGGCGGTGTTGGCCATGGTCTGCTGGCGGTTCTCGTAAATCCGCCACACAATCAGGCCAAGCGCCCCCAGAAGTACGAGATACACCACAAAGCGAATCGCCGAGCCTTTGCGGCCGGGCTGTGGTTCCGTTGCGCCAAATGCGGGCGAATGAGACTGGGAAGCGCTTTCAATAGGCATGGTGTCGATTTCCGTCGTTTTTCTCTCAGGTAAGTGCCCACGAAGATGGGCGTGAACTGTTCCCCTGCCGGGCACGGGGCAATATGTCGCTCTCGATTGTACGGACGCTTCGGTTCCGGGAAAGGTTTCGTGCGCTCGCCGGATCAGAGAAGAGCGAGGGAATCAAGTCTCAGCTCATTCCCAGGGAACCGGAATCGCGAACTTCTCCATTCTAAGCGACCCCGGCACCCCGCCGCAGCGGGCCATCCCGGGCGTCCCCTATAATTTGGACGAATCGCCTTACCGCACGTTTACCCCGGTCGGCTGCGCGCTCGCTTATATTTCCAGCGAACTCGCGCCTTGGACCGCCGGTAATCGCTCCATTTTCTGCGAGGGACTCTCCTTGGCCGTAGACTCCGCCTCCGCCGCGCCTTACCCTCTCGCGCGACCGCTGTGCGTCGATCTGGACGGCACCCTGGTCAAATCCGACACGCTTTTTGACGCGCTCTGCCAGCTTGTCCGCAGCCGGCCGTGGCAACTCTGGCGCCTCCCCCTGTGGCTGGCCGGCGGGCGCGCGCGACTCAAAATGGAGGTGGCCCGCTGCGCTCCCCTCGACGCCCAGCGCCTCCCCTACAACACCGGACTCCTCCGCTATCTCCAGGCCCAGCGCCGCGAGGGACGCCCCATCTATCTCACCACCGGCGCCGATCCCGCGCTCGCCGCCCGCGTCGCCGCGCACCTGGGCATCTTTCAGGACGTGCTCGCCACCGACCCCACGACCAACCTCACCCGCGCAAAAAAACTGGCCCGCCTCCGCCAGCGCTTCGGCCAGTTCGACTACATCGGCAACTCCCGCGCCGACCTTGTCCTGCTGGCCAACGCGCATGAAGCCATGCTGGCCAACCCCACCGCAGCCCTCCGCGCCGCCCTGCGCATGCGCCGCATTCCCATCGCCCGCACCTTCCTGGACAAGCGGCCCGTGGCGCGGACGCTGGTGAAGGCCACCCGCATGCACCAGTGGGCCAAAAACATCCTGCTGCTGGCCCCGCTCGTTCTCTCGCACAAGCTCTCGCCCGCCTCCGTTGCCGCGGCCGTTGCAGCCTTCTTCTGCTTCAGCTTCATGGCCTCGGCCAACTACCTGGTCAATGACCTCCTCGACATCGAGAGCGACCGCCGCCATCCCGCCAAGCGCATCCGCCCCTTCGCCGCCGGTGACCTCTCCGTCGCCGGAGGCATCGGCCTGGCCTTTGCATTGTTCCTGGCCTCGGTGATCATGCTGCCCCTGCTGCCCGCGGCCTTTGCCTTGTGGCTGGGGCTCTACATCGCCGCCACCGCTGCCTATTCGTTCTTCCTCAAGCGCATTGCCGTGGTGGACGTGCTCCTGCTCTCCGGCCTCTACACCCTTCGCCTGCTGGCCGGCGGCGCGGCCACTGGCACGGACATCTCCCACTGGCTGGCCAGCTTCTCCAGCTTCCTGTTTCTCTCCCTCGCCATGGTCAAGCGCTTCAGCGAGCTGGAAAACCTCCGCGAGCGCGGCGCCACCGCCACCCATGGCCGCGGCTACCTCGTCGCCGACCTCGAGCAAATTCGCAGCTTCGGCACCGCCAGCGCCTATGCCGCCGTCGTCGTCTTCATGCTCTACATCGCCCGACCCGATGTAACGGACCTCTACCGCCACGCGGGACGCCTCTGGCTGATTGTCCCCCTGCTCCTCTACTGGCTCCATCGCGTCTGGCTGCTGGCCGCGCGCGGCGAGCTGGACGACGACCCGGTCGTCTTCGCCATGACAGACGCCGTCAGCCTGGCCGTGGGAGCCGGCGTGGTCGCTACCGCCGTCTTCGCAGCCTAGTTGGAGCGGCTCCCGCTGGTTCACATGCCGAAACGCCGCGTCCCGCAAAACTGCGTCCATCCGGTGTGCCGGTGCGTCCAATTCCTGTATTTGCCGCCGCGGAATGCCCGCGCCGCTGCACCAACGCCGCATTTTCGTCTACCATTGTATTTTCACCTGAATGTTGGAGCGGATCCGGATCATCAGGAGCCGTTTACCAGCGCAAGCGGCCTGGCAGGCGTCGCAGGGAGAACCCGCTTTTCCCCCGATGCGGGTCGCTTGAGGGCAACAGGATGGGCCTGCGGCAGCTCGACGGCACGTCGAGGCCGCTCGGCCCGGAACCCGTTGAGACGCCGTTTGCCCGCACCCGGGTGTTTGCCGTTCTCGAGGTGAACATTCGCTCCACTCTCACCGGGGTGGCGAGCAAATCGGCTCAAAACAAACCTGGGATGATGCATCCCGAGCGACGGCACTCAGGCCGGCACTGTCACAAGGGAGTGGCGGCCGTGAGCGAAACCGGACAGGAAAAAGCCTCTCTGGTCTTGCCGCAGGAGAAAGTACCAGCCCTATGTGGATTGTCCGGCTTGCGCTGAGGCGGCCTTATACCTTTGTCGTCTTTGCGTTCTTGATCCTGATCCTTGGCGCATACAGCATCCTCTCGATGCCGACGGATATCTTTCCCGATATCGATATCCCCGTCGTCACGGTCGTGTGGAACTACACCGGCCTCTCCGCGCGGGAGATGTCCACCCGCCTCGTCTTCAACAGCGAACGCGTCATGACCACCACGGTCAACGACATCGAGCACATCGAATCGCAGTCGCTCAACGGCGTCGCCGTCATCAAGATCTTCTTCCATCCCCGCGTCAACATCGGCTCCGCCGTCGCCGAGATCAGTGCGATCAACCAGGTGGTCCTGCGCCAGTTGCCGCCGGGCACAAATCCGCCGTTCATCATTCAGTACAACGCATCCAGCGTGCCCGTGCTGCAGCTCGGCCTCTCCGGCGTGGGCCTCAATGAGCAGCAGTTGTACGACCTCGGCACCAACACCATCCGCACGCAACTGGCCACCATCGAGGGCGCGCAGATGCCCTTCCCCTACGGCGGCAAGCAGCGCCAGATTCAGGTCGACATCGACCTGCCCGCTCTGCAGGCCCGCGGACTCACGCCCGCCGACGTCGTCAACGCCGTCTCCGCGCAAAACGTCATCGCGCCCTCCGGCAGCATCAAGATTGACAATTTCGAATACGCCGTCGAGACCAACTCCGCGCCCGACGTCCTCAACGACCTGAACGACATCCCCATCAAAGGCGTCAATGGCGCCATCGTCTACATCCGCGACGTGGCCCACGTGCGCGACGGCTATCCGCCGCAGACCAACATCGTCCGCGTCGACGGCAAGCGCGCCATCCTCCTCAGCATCATGAAGACCGGCTCGACCTCTACGCTCGACATCATCGCCGGCGTTCGCGCCAAGCTGGAGAGCATCAAAGGCCAGTTGCCGCCGCAGCTCCAGATTAATCCGCTGTCGGACCAGTCGATTTTCGTGCGCAGCGCCATCAGCGGCGTCGTCCGCGAGGCCATTGTCGCCGCCTGCCTCACGGCCATGATGATTCTTGTCTTTCTCGGAAGCTGGCGCTCCACCATCATCATCGCCGTCTCCATCCCGCTGTCCATCCTCTGCTCGCTCATCGTGCTCGCCATGCTGCACGAGACCATCAACATCATGACCCTCGGCGGCATGGCGCTTGCCGTCGGCATCCTCGTAGACGACGCCACCGTCGCCATCGAAAACATCAACCGCAACCTCGAAGCGGGCAAGGAGCTGGAGCAGTCCATCCTCGATGGCTCCGCGCAGATTGCCATTCCTGCGCTCGTCTCCACGCTCTCCATCTGCATCGTCTTCGTGCCCATGTTCTTCCTCAGCGGCGTGGCGCATTATCTGTTCGTGCCCATGGCCGAGGCTGTCGTCTTCGCCATGCTCGCCAGCTATCTGCTCTCGCGCACGCTGGTGCCCACCATGGCCAAATACCTGCTCAAGGAGCACGACGACGCCCAGGCCGCGCGCAAGCGCGTCAGCTACAACCCCTTTGTCCGCTTTCAGCTCGCCTTCGAAAACGGCTTTGAGAGGTTCCGCCGCTCTTACCTCGGCCTCCTCACGCTCTGCGTGAATCACGCGCGCGTTTTCCTCATTCTGTTTCTCGTCTTCAACGTCGCGTCGGTGGTCATTCTTCTGCCCTGGCTCGGCCAGGACTTCTTTCCCGCTGTCGATTCCGGCCAGTTCAAAATCCACGTCCGCGCCCACACCGGCACCCGCATTGAGGAGACCGCCGCCCTCTGCGATCACATCGACGACACCATCCGCCGCGAGATTCCCCCCAGCGAAATCGTCACGATCGTCGATAACGTCGGGCTGCCCTACTCCGGCCTCAATCTCTCCTACTCGACCTCCGCCCCCGTCGGCACCGCGGACGCCGATATCCAGGTGCAGCTCACCCGGGACCATCACCCCACCGAGGCCTACGTCAATCACCTCCGACAGGTGCTGGCCGAGCAGTTCCCGGGCGTCACCTTCTACGTGCTGCCCGTGGACATCGTCACCCAGATTCTCGACTTCGGCCTCGCCGCGCCCATTGACATTCAATTTGTCGGGCCGGATCTTTACGGCAACCGCGACCTGGCCGAGCGCATGTTGAACGAAGTGCGCTACGTCCCCGGCGCCGCCGATGCGCATATCCAGCAGCCCTTTGACATGCCCAACCTCACCGTCAATGTGGACCGCACCCGGGCCCGCGATATCGGCATGACCCAGCGTGACGTGGCACAGAACCTCCTCGTGGCCCTCAGCGGCAGCTTCCAGACCTCGCCCACCTTCTTCCTCGATCCAAAGAACGGCGTCAGTTACAACGTCGCCGTGCAGTCCCCGCAATATGGCGTGGACACAATGGCCGACCTCAAGAGCCTGCCCGTCAACGGCAATGCCTCTTCGCTGCCCGCAGGCACCATGTCTGCCGACACCGCCGCGCCGGGCGCCGCCGCACCCGTGCAGGTGCTCGGCAACGTCGCCCACATCGTGCCCGGCGCTGAATTGGGCACCGTCAGCCACTACGACATCCAGCCCGTCCTCGACATCTATGCCAACGTGGAGGGCACTGACCTCGGCACCGTCACGCGCGCCATGGAGAAGATCATCGCCCGCCATGAGAGCAACCACGATCTGCCTCGCGGCTCCCACATCGTCCTCCGCGGGCAGAGCGAAACCATGAACCGCTCCTACCTCGGTCTTCTTGCCGGTCTGGCCTTTTCCATCCTGCTTGTCTATCTCCTCATCGTGGTGAACTTCCAGTCCTGGCTCGATCCGTTTCTCATCATCTCCGCGCTGCCGGCGGCGCTGGCCGGAATCGTCTGGTTCCTCTTCCTCACCGGAACAAGGCTCAGCGTGCCTGCGCTCACCGGCGCCATCATGTGCATGGGCGTGGCCACGGCCAACTCCATCCTCGTGGTCAGCTTCGCCCGCGAGCAGATGGAAATCCTCGTCGGCGACGCGCGCAGGGCCGCCCTCAACGCCGGCTTCGTCCGTCTCCGCCCGGTGCTCATGACGGCTCTGGCCATGATCATCGGCATGGTCCCCATGGCTCTCGGCCTCGGCGACGGCGGCGAGCAGAACGCGCCCCTCGGCCGCGCCGTCATTGGCGGACTCCTCCTGGCCACCGTGGCCACGCTCTTCTTTGTTCCTGCATTCTTCTCTCTTGTGCACGGCTGGCTGGAGCGCCGCCGTCCCTCGACGCACGGCGCGGCCCAGGCCGGCGTATTCGACGAGTTTGACCCGCTTCCGGAGTAGCGTTTATGACGAACCCATCCAATCCGCACCCTCGCCCCGACGCTCAGAGTCATGAGAGCGCGCCCGAGCAGGCCTCGGTTTCGCCCCGCCTCGCGGTAGCCGGCGTGGCCCTGGTGCTTGTAGCGCTGGCCGTGCTGGCCGCCCTTGGCATCGTGAGCCGCATGCACAGTGACAAGGTGCTGGCAAAGACCACCAACGAGCTGGCCGCGCGCACGGTCATCGCCCTGCCGCCCAAACCCGGCGCCCCCGTCACCAGCCTCGTGCTGCCCGGCAACGTCACCGCTTACACGGATTCGCCCATCTACGCCCGCACCTCCGGCTACCTGCTCCGCTGGTACTACGACATCGGCGCGCGCGTGAAAAAGGGCGCGCTGCTGGCCGTCATCGACACCCCGGAAGTCGACCAGCAGCTGCACCAGGCCGAGGCCGACCTGGCCACCGCACAGGCCAACGCCAACAACGCCCGCATCCAGGCCGACCGCTACACCGGCCTCGTCAAGTCCCAGGCCGTCTCCCGCCAGGACACCGACACCTACGTCAACCAGGCCGCCGCCACCGCCGCCGCCGTCAAGTCCGCGCAGGCCAACGTCGACCGCCTCCGCCAGTTGCAGTCCTTCGAGAAGGTCTACGCGCCCTTCGACGGCGTGGTCACCGCGCGCAACATCGACATCGGCCAGCTCATCGACCAGGGCGCGGGCAAAGAACTATTCCACATGCAGGCCATCCAGACCCTCCGCGTTTACACCAACGTGCCGCAGCTCTACTCGCAGACCGCCAAAGTCGGAGCCAGGCTCAGCCTCACCTTCCCCGAGCATCCCGGCCAGACCTTCACCGGCACCCTGGTCCGCACCGCCAAGGCCATCGACCCCGCCAGCCGCACCCTGCTGGTTGAAATCGACGTGGACAACCGCGACGGCACGCTCCTGCCCGGCTCGCTCGCCCAGGTCCACTTCAAGACCCCCGGCGCAGCGCCCACCTTCGTCGTGCCCGCCGCCGCGCTCATCTTCCGCCGCGAAGGTCTGCAGCTGGGTACTGTCGTCCACGGCAACGTCGCCCACCTCGTCCACGTCGTCATCGGCGAGGACGACGGCGCCAACGTGCAGATCATCAGCGGCATCAGCGCCACCGACCGCGTCATCCAGGACCCGCCCGACTCGCTCATCGAGGGCGAAAAAGTCGCCCCGCTGAACAGCCAGAACGATGCGGGAGGCAAGTAGGCATGCGGAACGTGCCGCCCTTCTCCGCTCGTTTGTTCCGTGCCCCATCCTTTCCGCGTCTTCTGCGGAAAGGGTGGGACCACCAGATGCCCCACGTCTCGCTTCTGAGACCCGCGACAACTCCGCGGGTGCCCCAGGTCTCGCTTCTGAGACCTGGGATCTTCACTCTTGCCGCCCTCACGCTGCTCGCCGGCTGCAAGCCAGTCGGCCCCAACTACAACCGCCCCGCCTATCAGCCGCCCGCCGCATACAAGGAAGCCGGCGCAGCCGCCGTCGTTCCGCCGCCCAACCCCGCCGGTGGCGCATGGCAGCCCGCTTCGCCCTCTGACGGCATGCTCCGCGGCAAGTGGTGGGAAGTCTACAACGACCCGCAGCTCAACAAGCTCGAAGACCTCGTCGCCACCAACAACCAGAGCCTGCGCAGCGCCCTGGAGACCTACCTCGCCGCCCGCGACCAGATCCTCGCCGCCCGCTCTCTGTTCTATCCCACCATCGCCGCGGGAACGTCCTTCGCGCACAGCAAGCTCTCGCAGCATCGCCCCCTGGCGCCTGCCGGCAGCCCCAGCCAGTTCAACGACCTCGTGCTCGCCGGCCAGGCCAGCTGGGAGCCCGACTTCTTCGGCCGCATCCGCCGCACCGTCGAGGCCGCCCGCGCCAACGCCCAGGCCGGCGCCGCAGACGTCGCCATCGTCGACCTCGCCCTGCACGCTGAAATGGCCTCCGCCTACTTCGACCTGCGCGGCCTCGACTCCCAGACCCGCCTGCTCCAGGCCACCGTCACCACCCTCGAGCAGCAGCTCGCCCTCACCCAGCGCCTGCTCGATGGCGGCATCGGCACCGCTGCCGACGTGGCCCTGGCCCGCACCCAGCTGGAAACCGTCCGCGCCCAGCTCGTCGACGTCGGCCAGGCCCGCGCCCAATACGAGCACGCCATCGGAGCCATCGCCAACCTCGACCTCTCCACCTTCAGCATCCCGCCCTCGCCGCTCGACGGGCCGCTGCCCAAGGTGCCCCTCGGCGTGCCCTCGCAGCTGCTCGAGCGCCGCCCCGACATCGCCGCCGCCGAACGCCGCGCAGCAGCAGCCAACGCCCAGATCGGCATCGCCGTCAGCGCCTTCTATCCCACCATCTCGCTCGGCGGCGCAGGCGGATTCGAAAGCACCCACGGCGGCACTTGGATTCAAGGCCCAAGTTCCCTGTGGAGTCTGGGCGCGCAAGCAACGGAGTTGCTCTTCGACGCCGGACAGCGCCATGCCCTCACCAGCCAGGCACGCCACGCCTACGAGGCGCAGGCCGCCGGCTACCGCAACACCGTCATCCTTGCCTTCCAGGACGTCGAAGACCAGCTCTCAAGCCTCCGCATCCTCGAGCAGGAATCCACCGTCGAGCAGCGGGCCGTCAACGCCGCGCAGCAGTCCTTCGACCTCTCCAACCAGCGCTACAAGGGCGGCGTCACCAGCTACCTCGAAGTCCTCACCGCCGAAGCCACCCTGCTCCAGAACCAGCGCACCGCCATCGACCTCCAGACCCGCCAGTTCGCCTCCAGCGTAGCCCTCGTCCGCGCCCTCGGCGGCGGTTGGGACACAACCCAGTTGCCGAAATAACTGAGAAAAGGGAGTAGGGAGTAGGGAGTAGGGAGTAGGGAGTAGGGAGTAGGGAGTAGGGAGTAGGGAGTAGGGAGTAGGGAGTAGGGAGTAGGGAGTAGGGAGTAGGGAGTAGGGAGT
>JAGWRX010000089.1 GCA_028876395.1 Acidobacteriota bacterium | reverse complement strand
TTCTTCCAGAGATCGGGATCGCAAGGGACCACACTCATCCGACCGGATGAAGCGCTGTAAAAAGCTCCGTGATGGGTAAGCACACGGTAACGAAACAGGCGTGCAAGCATAGCTAGGGCGCTTGTTGCCAACACTTGATTGATGAACGGTTCCTGCCGTTCGAGCGCCTCTGCCGCGCTGCAACTGGGCAATGGATCCTCGCCCGCTTCCGCATCCGTGATTTCCGGATAGAGTTCCGCGACGGTTCTTAGCCGGGTCGCACTGCGGCGGTTCGCGGCGTTCAGCGGCTGGCCCAACACAAACTGGCCGCTGCTCGCGTTGTTACCCAGATCGAGCCAGTAAATGGTGCAGTCATTCGCTCGCGTAACGGCGGACAGGATGGCCTGCCGCGCTGCCCGTGTATCGACACACCCAATAATGAGGTGCGGGCCTGCTGAGTTGGCCCGCAGCGAGTCCTTGTGAAAGTGTTCCGGATGGGCCTGCCATCTCAGCCCCCAAAAGAGATTGACGCGGTTGATCAGGACGACGGCCTTATTCAATCCGACATCGGCCGCCGCAAACGGCTGGCGCACGCAGTTCGTTTCGGAGACCAGATCGCCGTCCGCCAGCATCACCTGAAGGCCTCCGGCATAGCCCCAGACCTTCATCGCCTGGTGGAGATAGGGCAGGCCGAGAAGCACGGCGCTGCCATTGCCTCCCGCGCCAACCACCAGCACCCGGAGCGGCTGTTCCCGTCGCCACAAGGATTTTGGGAGAGCGTGTTCAGTCATCATGGCCGCGCCTCTTCCCGCAGAGAAATTCCTCCACGGTTTCCGGCAACTCGATCAGCGAGCCGACCGGAAACTTCTTCTTGCCCGCGAGTTCCATCCACAGTCCCTCGAATCCGCCAGGGTGGCGAGTCAGCCTGCCGATGTTGCCGTGGGTGAACTCGCTTTCATAAAAGCTCTGTTCCCACTGGGGAATGGATGCGACAGTAGAGTTATCGGGAGCCCGCATTGAGCCCAGGCAGACGTTTCCCGTCTCATAGAGATTCCAGTAGGGAGCTACGCAGAGCTTTGTATCGGCTCGAGGCCTGCGATCTTCTTTCAGCGCCCTGACCGAGAGGGAGCGATCCATCGCCAGCCAGACCAGCGCGGGTTGCGGAAAGATCGCGCCATTGATTCCGCCCATATCGCCCTGTGTTGTTCCGAAGAACATCTGGCGTTTCTGAGGCCGCGTCCACCAGGCAATCAACCGCTCGGTGCGCGCGATTACACTTTCGGGAAGAAACTCAACCTGCACTCGGCCTCCCAGCGCCTGGACCAGCGAATGAACAAACTCGATGGTCAACGGTTTCGCCGGACCCAGCGCCGGCTGCCGAGCGTAGTCGCCTTGAGTTACTTCGTGGTGGGTAACGAAGGTATCTCCCAAGTGGCCGTACTGATGTTCGCTCGAACGGTAGATCAGCAGAGCTTCACGCAGCTCGAAGTGATGGTTCTGTCCGATGCTGACACTGACTTGCATCTTTGCCCTCCCGGCCATCGATCAGCGTAATCAGTTTCGCGAGTTCGACATTAATCCTGAGGAAGATCGCCATCGTGCGAAGCGCGGCGTCGAACTCTTCCCGGACCTCCGGACGAAAGCAGACTGCGCAGGACGGCTCGTTGGCGGTCTCGTTGTACCGGTCCGACTCGTGATCGAAGCAGGCCTGAATCGCATCGTTCTCGCGGAAGACGAGCAGCAGGCTCGGCACCGGCGCGTCGTCGAAATCTCCCTCGAAGCGCGCGATGCAGCCTTTCAAGCGGGACAGCCGGTGAAGTGTCAGGATCTGTCGAATCCATGGAGAGTGCGGCCCATTGACGTGCCGGCGCAGGAGTTTGCGCGCACGGTGGCAGGTCCAGTCTTCCGCCGTCCTGACGGGTTCCGGAATTACCTCTTCGACGGCCGGGAACTCATATGCATCCCGGTTCGCGGGGTCGTCCTGCTCCATCCACTCGTGCAGCTGTTCGTTGTAGAACTCGGCGTCCGTGTGGTCGTAGATGCGCATCCAGCGGTAGAGCGATCTGCGCAGCAGGAAGTAGAACGCGGCTCCCAGGAATCGCTCCTCTTCTTCGAGCGCGGCCAGCGCGGCTCCGATCTTGAGATAACCGCAGGTCTGGACTTCGAACGTGGCCAAGAGTCTGCCGTCGTCGAGCGCACCGTTCCGCCAGGTTCCAGTTCCCACGTCGTCCCTGACTTCGCAGCAATACTCGATCTCACCCTCCAGCGCGCCGCCCGAGAATTCCTCGATCCGATTCTGGATGGCGTTGCGCACGAAGACCACGGCGACTTTGCCGCTTTTTTGCCATAGCCTCGCGTCGGCCAGATTCCGCTCCACCAGCGCCGCGCACAGCCGGTAGAGGCGCTCGCCGTTGGTTTCGAGAGCGTAGCTCGCGCGAATGCGCCGGAGGGAAGGGATGGTTTCCCCGCATCCATGCGGCAGCAGCGCTAGATCAGGGGCGCCAGCAGGTCCCCTGGAGGCTGGAGGACTGGCATGGCGTTGGAAGATGACCTTCTGGCTGCCTCCGCGACGGCGTGCGCCAGACTTTGTGACTCTTCGCATTTCAGGTGCCTCGCGATAAGCCTGTCGGCTTTCTTGGGCGGCGTGCTCTCAAGCCGACGGAGTTCCGCAAGCAGGTGAGAACGATCGGCTTTCAGCTCTTTCATGTCAGCCCTTGCTTCCGATGGCCCGGCTGAAGGTGTAGCGCATGGCTGTGGCCGTGACTTC
>JAGWRX010000088.1 GCA_028876395.1 Acidobacteriota bacterium | reverse complement strand
TTTTCCCAGCCGCAAGCGCCACGACAGTCCGAACATCCACTTCTACCAGGAATTCACGCTGCGTTCGCATGGAGTGAGGCGTGCGGGGTCGGCGGCGTTGGACCTGGCGTATGTTGCGGCGGGGAGGATGGATGCCTTCTGGGAGTTCAATCTGAACCCGTGGGACACGGCGGCGGGCATTCTGCTGGTAGAGGAAGCCGGCGGACGGGTAACAGATTTTTCCGGCAATCATTTCCGTCTCGACAGCCGGGAGATTCTGGCTTCAAACGGGCTGATTCACGAGGAGTTGCTTGGCTTTTTTGGCGACATGTTTGCCGGGCGCGACCTCAAGCCGATTCCCACACCGCAGGAGTACGCGGCGCGCAGGGCGGCGCGCGCGTAGGGTGGGGCGGCGGGAGGGCCGGGGTTCGGGGTCGCGAATCCGGGGAAAATGATTCCGATTCCCGCATGGCAAAACGCGGTTTGCGAGGGACGAGTCAGCGGTTGGGGTCGTATGCTACTATCAGCGTCGAAGGTTCACCCTCCTCGGAGAAATCAAAGATGGCATACGTGATCGCAGAACCCTGTATCGGCACCAAGGACACCGCCTGTGTAGACGCTTGTCCGGTCGATTGCATCCACCCCAAGAAGGACGAGGCCGGTTTCGCGGAAACCGACCAGTTGTTCATTGACCCGGTCGAGTGCATCGACTGCGGCGCGTGCGTTCCGGCCTGCCCGGTGTCGGCCATCTTCGCGCAGGACGACCTGCCGGAGAAGTGGGCACACTTCGCCGAGAAGAACGCCGCTCACTACGGCCGCTAAACGGCTTTCAGCACGTCTTCAAACGCGCATCCCGGCCAACGGGATGCGCGTTTGTGTTTAGAGCGGGCGGGTTGCGTTGCAGATGCGATGATGGAAACGCATGGGCGTACTGACCTCAGAAGCCGTGGTTCTGCGCACCTGGCCGGTGAATGAGGCCGACCTGATTGTGAGTTTCTTTACGCGCGATTACGGGCGTGTGAAAGGACTGGCCAAGTCGGCGCTGAAGAGCCGCAAGCGCTTTGGCGGGGCGCTGGAGCCGATGACGGTGGCGCGGGCGTGGTTTGCCGAGCGGCCGCGGCAGGAGCTGGTGCGGCTGGACCAGCTCGAGATCGTGCGCTCGCCGCTCTCGGCCCCGGTAGACGCGGTGCGCATGGCGGTGCTGAGCCTTTATGCGGAGCTGCTGGACCAGGCGCTGCCCGAGCACGATCCGCAGGAGACGGTCTTCCGGTTGCTGGTGTCCGTGCTGGAGCAGACGACGGTGGAGCAGCCGTGGATGCCGCTCACCTACTTCCAGCTATGGATGACGCGGCTGATGGGTCTGCTGCCCGACATCACCCGCTGCACGGCCTGCGGCGAGGCATTGCATGGAGACGAGATTTCGTTCAGCAGCCATGCCGATGGACTGTTTTGCGCGCTGCATCGCGGCGGGAGCGCGAGCGCGCTTTCGGCTGACTCGTGGCAGGTTGCGCAACGGATGCTTCGATCGCCGGTGGCGGCTTTTGCCGGGGAGCCATGGACGCGCCGGCGCGGGCAGGACATGCGGCGCTATACGCTTGAGACGCTGGAGCGGCATCTGGAGCGCAGACTGCGCTCGGCTGAGGCGCTGGCGCGGTTGTGAACAGCAGGGTATTCGAAGACAAGCCGAAACGCGTGGGCGGGCGATGCCTCGCCTTGCAGCCATTGCGACACGACGGGGGCTATCTGGATTTCGGATCGGGAGCGATGACACTCTTGCCTGATCGCTATTGCGGAGCGGCGTTCCGCGACTCGAAACCGCGGACCACGACGTAAGCGAGCAGGGCAAAGACAAAGAAGATCATGAGCAGCCAAACGGAGCTTTGCAGGGAGCCGATGATCGTCTTGTAAATCTCTACGATCCAACGGTCAGCCGTGAGGACAAGCAGCTTTCCATCCTTGTCGGGCGTGATGTACCGTTCGAGGTCCCAGACACGCACGCCGCCGGCGACGCCAACCACGACAATGGCAAAGAGGATGTAGCGCTTCCAGATGGGAGCGAGTTGATCAGACACAATGCGGGCGAGAAGCGTTGCGATGGGGCGGGCGAAGATGGCCACGACCAGTAAGGAAGTGAGCAACGCTACGAGGAACGTGACAGCAAGCAAGCTGGCAAACATGTTCCATCTCCTTTCGTGCGCGGAGGGGAATTGCCGACCGTAGTTTATACCCAGTGGAATTGGCCGGCAATCGACGCGGCGCGTGGCGACATTCCGGCGAATCCGATGCCGGCACATGACCGGCTGATAAAATCGACTGGAGTCCCGCTGAGAGAGATTTTCTGTGTCAACTATTCAATCGACGACGATGCCGGTAACCGGCGCCCTTACGTTTCAGGAACTTCTTTTCCGCCTGCAGGGCTTTTGGGCGGAGCGCGGCTGCGTGTTGCAGCAGCCTTATGACGTGGAGGTGGGCGCCGGAACCATGGCGCCGGAGACCTTTCTGCGCGTGCTGGGGCCCAAGCCCTACAAGGTGGGCTACGCGCAGCCTTCGCGGCGTCCGGCGGACGGCCGCTATGGCGAGAACCCGAACCGGCTGTTCAAGCACACGCAGTTCCAACTGATTCTGAAGCCGCCGCCTGTGAACGTGCAGGAGCTTTATCTGCAGTCGCTGGAAGCGATTGGGATTGACCTGAGCCGGCATGACTTGAAGTTCGAGGAAGACAACTGGGAGTGGCCCGCGGGCGGCGCGTGGGGCGTGGGCTGGCAGGTGATGCTGGACGGGCTGGAGATTACCCAGTTCACCTATTTCCAGCAGTGCGGCGGCCAGGACCTGGACCCGATGTGCGCCGAACTGACCTATGGTCTGGAGCGCATTGCGGCATTCCTGCAGGATGTGGATTCGATTTATGACATAGTGTGGGCGCGCGATCCGGAGACGGGCGCGCCGGTGACTTACGGCGAAGTCAGGCTGGCGGAGGAGTTGCAGTTCTCTGTGTATAACTTCGAGCTTGGCGACGTGGCCAAGCTCTGGGAGCACTTCAATCTCTACGAGGCCGAGGCTAAGGCGCTGCTGGAGAGCGCCAATAACCTCTTTGCCAGCGAGACGGCCAGCGCGGTGGAAAAGCGCCGCTTCCCGCTGCTGGCCACCTATGAGCTGGCGCTCAAGTGCTCTCACCTGTTCAACATACTCGATGCCCGGGGGGCCATCAGCGTCACGGAGCGCGTGGGCGTGATTGGGCGCATTCGCGCGCTGGTGGTGGGCGTGGCCAAGGCGTACGCAGTGCAGCAGGCGAGTTAGCGGGCGTTCAGTCGACGAATCACTACAATGAAGGAAACCTGAATAGGTGACAGCTTTGTCATGTGCGGGCTGAAGTTAGCGCGCAAGGTGAGGCACAATAGAGGGGGCTTTCAGTCCCCGAGGGAATGCTGACCGCACCATGGCGGCATGTTCATGGATTCCTTCGCGAGAAAGCGGCAAGGTTATGGCGGACTTTTTGTTGGAAATCGGGCTGGAAGAGGTTCCTGCCCGCATGATTGCCGGGGCTGAGGCGGAGCTGGGCCGCCGGGTGCGCGATCTGCTGACCCGCGAGCGGCTGCTTGCGCCGGATGCGAAATTGACGACGTACTCAACGCCGCGACGGCTGGCCGTTCTGGCAGAGGGCGTGCAGCCCAGCCAGGCCGACACCGAAGAACAGTTGACGGGACCGTCGTGGAAGGTGGCGTTCAAAGACGGTGCGCCGACGGCGGCGGCCGAGGCTTTTGCCAAGAAGGCCGGCGTGCCCGTGGCATCGCTTGAAAAGGTCACCAACGCCAAGGGCGAATATGTGGGCGCTACGGTCCGGCGCGCGGGCCGGGCAGCGGCGGAGCTGCTGGCTGCCGAGTTGCCGAAGGAAGTGCTGGCCATTTACTGGGCCAAGAACATGTACTGGCGCGCGGGCAAGCCGGAGCGCTTTGTGCGGCCTGTGCGCTGGGTGGTGGCGCTGCTTGATGCATCCGTGCTGCCGCTGGAGATTGCCGGAATCGCCGCCGGCAACGCAAGCCGCGGTCATCGCGTGCTGCACGGCGAAGCGCCGGTGTCGCTGAGCCATGCGAAGAGCTACTGCGAGCATCTGCGCGCGGCCAGGGTGGTGGTGGATACGGCCGAGCGGAGGCACTTCATCCGCAAGGCGCTGGATGCGGCGACGCGCACGGTGCCGGGCGCGCGCTGGCGCGAGGATGTGCCTCTGGTGGAGACGGTGGTTCACCTGACAGAGTGGCCCACGGTGATTCTGGGCAGCTTTGAGCCCGAGTACCTGGCCCTGCCCGAAGAGGTGCTGGTGACGGTGATGCGCGACCACCAGAAGTACTTTGCCCTGGAGCATGAAGACGGCAAGCTGGCGCCGCACTTTCTGGCCGTGCTCAATACCGAAGTGGGCGACGAGGGCCGCGCCATCGTGCGCCACGGCAATGAACGCGTGCTGCGGGCGCGGTTCAAGGACGCACGGTTCTTCTGGGACTTCGACCAGAAGACGCCACTGGCCGAGCGCGTGGACCATCTCAAGTCCGTCACTTTCCAGAAGGAGCTGGGCAGCTACCACTGGAAGACGGAGCAGAATCTGGCCGTGGCGCGCGCGCTGGCAGCGGTCACGAAGGCCGCGGGCCTGACATTTGACGAGGCCGCGCTGATGAGGGCCGTGGAGCTGGCCAAGACGGACCTGACCACAGAGCTGGTGAAGGAATTCACCGAGCTGCAGGGCGTAATCGGCGGGCTGTATGCGCGGGCGCAGCAGCTGGGCGAGCGGGTTGCGCTTGCCATCTATGACCAGTACACGCCGGCCTCGACTGAGGATGATGCGCCGGTATCGGTGGAGGGCCAGTTGCTTGGGATTGCCGACCGGATTCAGACGATTGCGGCGATGTTCGGCATTGGCAATGCGCCGACGGGCTCGAAGGATCCGTTTGCTTTGCGGCGCGCGGCGAATGGCATTGTGAAGATACTGGCCGAGTCGGAGCTGCCGCTGACGCTGGGCGACGTGGTGGCGGCGAGCGGCGCCGAGGGATCGAACAAGGAACAGATTGCGGCCTTTCTGCGTGAGCGGCTGCACTTCTACCTGAAGGACGTGCGCTGCTTTGCCTACGACGTGGTGAATGCCGTGCTGGCCGCGGGAGCCGACGACGTGCGCGACGCGAATGCGCGGGCTGAGGCGCTCTGCGTGGCGCGTGAGTCGGCCGATTTTGCCGCGATTTCGGCGGCCTTCAAGCGCATCAAGAACATCCTGCGGCAGGCGGAAGAGAAGGGCTTCGCGCTGGGCTCGCCGCGGAGCGTGAAACTGGCCCCTGAGGCGCAGCGGCTTGCCGATGAGGCAGCCGCCCTCGCGCCGGAAGTGGCCCTGCTGCGGCAGGCACATGCCTATGCCAGGGCGCTGGAAGTGATTGCCACGCTGCGCCCGGCGGTGGACGCCTTCTTCGACAAGGTGATGGTGCTCGATCCGGATGAGACGGTTCGCGGCGCGCACCTGGGGCTGATCGATGAAGTCCTGCGCGGCTTCTCCGGCATTGCGGACTTCAGCGAGATTGTGACGGCGTAGAGTTCCTTTCGTTTGCCGGTCGAGGTTCGTGGTTTCCCGCCTTTGGCGCGACAAGACTGCGCCGAAGGCGAGGAGCCTGGCATGTATATGCCTGCTGCGTCCTCGTCTCTGGCCGCACGTCTACAATCTAAAGAGATGTCTGACACGCTTTATCTGAGCCTGTGGTATCCGAATCTGCGCCTTGCCGGGCTTGCCGACAAGCTGACGGCGGTGCTGGGCGCGTTTGCCGCGCATGGCGGCGAGGCGCGCGTATATGCCGCGACGGTGTGGCCGGTGAGCTGGAGCGAAACGCCGGTCTTTCAGCGCGTGTGGGGCCGGGGCGAGCGCGGCGCGGAGCCTGCCTATGCCGTGGAAGAGGCGCTGGAACTGCTTCACGACGATTATGCGTATGAGTTTCAGATTGGATGGAGCCTGTGGGAACTGGAGACTGGTGCGGGTTTTGATCAGCGCTGGGTGCGCGAACCGCGACTGGTGCGCGTGACGGGCTACGGGCCTTTGTTTGACGAAGGCGCATACGAGCAGGATGGACACATCCGGGTGGACTTCGGCAGCGATGCGCCGTTTCTGGAAGAAGGCGTGGAACTGGACAGCGTGGCCGCCCGCCACGTGGAAGAGAATGTGCGGCAGCTGGTGGAGTTGACGGCCGCGGTGGAGAAGGACTCCGGGGCTACGGCGCGCCTGCTGTGGAGCGAGCTGGGCGAGAGCCTTGCGCAGCGGCTGGCGGCCAGGCTCGGCGTGGGGAACTGAGGCGTGCGACTCACGATTGAGCGGATGCGGACGCTGGTGCTTGTGGCAGGGGCGCTGCTGGTGATGGCGCTGGCGGTGTTTCTGGCCATCGACAAGCTGAAGAACCCGTTCAGCCGCCGCGACCTGCCCAAGCGGCTGGGCGTGGACATCCAGCAGGAAGCCAGCGGCTTCACCTATACGCAGTCGCACGGCGGCCACACGCTGTTCAGGATTCATGCTTCGCGCGTGGTGCAGTTGAAGCGGGGCAGCGCGCTGTTGCACGAAGTGCGGATCGATCTGTATGGGGCCGATGGCAGCCGCGTCGACCGCATTGAGGGCAACGAGTTCGAGTACGACCAGCAGGCCGGGAAAGCCCGGGCGACCGGGCCGGTGGAGATTACGCTCACACGGCCGAACGTGGCTCCAGCGATTGCGCCTGGTGCGACTGCGGGGCAGGCATTGGGCGACAGGCCGAAGAATGACAAGCTAGCCGCCGCCGCGCAGACGGCTGCGCGCAGCGAGATTCATGTGCAGACCAGCGGGCTGGTTTTTGACCAGAACAGCGGAGTGGCCAGCACGGCGGAGCGGGTGGAGTTTGCGCTGGCGCAGGGCTCGGGCAGCGCCATGGGCGCCACCTACGATTCGCAGCAAGGCCAGCTGGTGCTGGAGAGCGCAGTGCAACTGAAGATGCAGCGCGGCACCGGGGCGGTTGAATTGCAGGCTCGCCATGCGGAGTTCGAGCGCGGGGAGCAGGTTTGCCGGCTGAGCACGGCTACGGCCAGCTATCGCGGCAGCGAGGCCCAGGTGGAAGAGGCGAAGATTCTGTTCCGCGACGACGGTTCCGCGGCGAGGCTGGAGGCCGAGAAGGGCTTTACGCTGACCACGGCGATGGGCAGCCGTCTGGCGGCTCCCACGGGGTCGCTTGCATTCGACGCGCACAACCAGCCCCGGAGTGGACGCCTGGAAGGCGGCGTCACGATTGATTCAGACAGGAATGGGCGCAAGGTGCATGGAACAGCGCCCGTGATGGATCTGGAATTTGCCACCGACGGCGTGCTGCGCCGCGCGCACCTGGAGCGGGGCGTGAAGATCGCCAGCGACGAGGAAAGCGGCACGGGCGGCAAGCTGACGCGGACGCACCAGTCGTGGGCGTCGCCGGTGGCGGATCTGGCGTTTCGCAATGCCGGCCAGGGGCGGGTGGAACTGGCCACGATGCACGGCACGGGCGGCGTGGTGGTGACGAGCGAGAGCCGGCGCGGCAGCAGCCCTGCGGCGCCTTCGCGCATGACCGCCGATGAGGTGACGGGAACGTTTGGCGCGGACTCGGCGCTGACCGCGATGACGGGAACAGGCCACGCCAGCATTGAGGAAACGGCGCCCACGGGAGTCCGGCAGACCACCAGCGGCGACCGGCTTGTGGCGCATTTCGCAGCCGGGCAGGCGGGCGCGGCAAAGACGGCGGCCAAGGGCGAGAGTCGTGAATCGCTCGGCCCGATACAGATTCAGTCGGCGACGGTGGACGGCAACGTTGTGCTGGTGCAGCAGCCTGAGCGAAAGCAGGGCACGCCCGCGCCGCCGGCTCTGCAGGCCACGGCGCAGCGGGCCGTGTATGAGGGCGCGGGAGAGAGGCTGCAACTGACCGGCAGCCCGCGCGTAGTGGACGGCGGGCTGCAGCTTACGGCGGACAGGATCGACGTCTCGCAGACATCGGGCGACGCCTTTGCGCGCGGCAATGTGAAGGCTACATGGATAGAGGACGGTGCAGGCGGCACGGCAACGCAGGGAACAGCCGCGGGCGTTCAGGGTGCGATGGCGCTGGGCGGGCAGGGCCCGGCCCATGCAATTGCAGCCGAGGCGCAGTTGCACCAGGCAACCGGCGAAGCGACATTTCGCGGGCAGGCGCGGATGTGGCAGTTGGCGAACTCGATTTCCGCTCCGGTGATTGTGCTGGACAGGACGAAGCAGACGCTGGTGGCGCGCGCCACCAGCCCGGCTGAACCGGTACGGGTGGTGCTGTTGACCACGGCCAACCCCGCGGCGGGCAAAACCGGCAAGCCCGCGTCTCCTTCTGTAATCCGGGTGCGCGGAGACAACCTGAAATACTCTGCTGCCGAGCGCAAGGCGGTGATTGACGGGGGTGCGGCGGGCAGCGTGGTGAGCGAATCGGAGGACGGAACCACGGCCTCAAGCGAACTGGAACTGGTGCTGCTGCCGCCGGGCAACCATGCGGGCAAAGAGGGCGCGGCGGCGCAGGTGGACCGCATGACGGCGCGCGGGCACGTGGTGCTTACTTCCGGGGGCAGACGGGGAACCGGCGAGCAGCTGGTGTGCAAGAGCGAGACCGGCGAATGCGTGCTGACGGGCACGTCGACCGCGCCGCCCAGCATCTCAGACCCGGTGCGCGGCAGCGTGACGGGCGAGGCTTTGATTTTCAATAGCCACGATGATAGCGTCAGTATCGAAGGCGGCGGGCGAAAGACAACGACGGTCACCACGTCGCCGCGATAAGGGCAGAAGCTCTTGAGAGATTGATGGAAACACTGATCGCCGAGGGAATCGGCAAGACGTACAAAGGGCGGCAGGTCGTTCGCGGGGTCAACCTGCGGATTTCGCGCGGCGAGGTGGTGGGGCTGCTGGGGCCGAACGGCGCCGGCAAGACCACCAGCTTCTACATGATCGTAGGGCTGGTGGCGCCGGAGACCGGCCGCGTGATGGTGGACGAGACGGACATCACGCATGTGCCGATGTACCTGAGAGCGCGCAACTTCGGCATCAGCTACCTTCCGCAGGAGCCTTCGGTCTTCCGCAAGCTTACGGTGGAAGAGAACATCATGGCGGTGCTGGAGGCGCAGCCACTGGACAGCCGGGAGCGCCGGACGCGGGCCGAGCGGCTCATCAGCCAGTTGAATATCGGGCATATCCGCACGACGCGGGGGTATGCGCTGTCAGGCGGCGAGCGGCGCCGGGTGGAGATTGCGCGCTCGCTGTGCATCCAGCCGAAGTTCATTCTGCTCGATGAACCGTTCAGCGGCATCGATCCGATCGCCGTGCTGGAACTGCAAAAAATCATCTTCGACCTGAAGGCCAGCGGCATCGGCGTGCTGATTACCGACCACAACGTGCGTGAAACCCTGAGCGTAACCGACCGGGCCTACATCATTGCCGAGGGCAAGATTTTCTTTACTGGAACGCCGCATGAACTGGGAAACAATGTGGATGTGCGTCGCCTCTACCTGGGCGAGGGGTTTTCGCTGAATTGATGCATGGGGCAACGAGGCGCCGCAACTGCGGATGTCCAAATCGGGACAATATAATCCTCAAATGGAATTTGATGGTGTAGACATTTTTCCACTCCGATTACACTTGGTATAAGTTCAAACGGGAAACGGGTCTCCTCTATGGCGCTGTTGCAGCCCAAACTGAATCTGAAGGTCTCGCAACGCCAGGTCCTTACGCCGGGCCTGATGCAGATGGTGAGCGTTCTTGCGCTTAACAATCTGGAATTGAAGGAGATGATCGATGCCGAGCTGGTGGAGAATCCCGTTCTGGAGGAGATCGACGAGTCGGTTCCGATGTTGGATGAGGTTGCCAGCCGGCAGGAGCGGCATGAGCGCGAAGATCGGCTGGAGCACGTGGAGGGCGTAGCGGAGGAGCCAGCGGCTCCGCCCAAGGACTCCTTTAATGAGATTGACTTCGGTTCGTACTTTCAGGAATACCTCGACCCCGGCTACCGCACGCAGCCGGAGTTTGAGGAGAGCGAAAAGCCCTCATTCGAGAACTTTCTTTCGCAGCCGACGACCCTTACTGACCATCTGTCCTGGCAACTTGGAACGCTGACGCTTGATCCAGCGCTGGAGAAGGCGGTTGAGTTCATCATCGGCAACCTGGACGAGAACGGATACCTTGCCGCCAGCGATGAAGAGCTGACGGAGGCCTACCTGCAATTTCCTGAGATTCGCGACATGGGGAAGGACGCGGCGATGGAGCTGGTGCGGCGGGGGATTGACCTGGTGCAGCAGCTTGACCCGGCGGGCGTGGGCGCGCGGGATCTGCGGGAGTGCCTGCTGATTCAAATTGCAGCGCAGCAGCAGGAGTTTGCCCAGGTTTTTGCGCGGCAGGCGGCCGAGCCCGCGGAGGAGGATCCGCATCGCAGCTTCAGGGCCGAGGCCGAGGCGCAACTGGAGGAGCGGCGGCGCAGCATGGAAGTGGCAGCGCGGATAGTGGACCGGCACCTGCAACTTCTGCAGAAGCGCGACATGAAGGATCTGGCGCGCGCGGCGCAGGTGACCGTGGCGGAGGCGCATGCGGGCGTCGAGTTTATCCGCACGCTGGACCCGCGGCCGGGCCGCCTTTACAACCGGGAGCAGACACGGCTGATTGAGCCCGACGTGGTGTTTGTGAAGCGCGGCGCCGAGTGGGTGGTCAGCATGAACGAAGAGGAGTTGCCCAGCCTGCGCCTGAGCCAGCGCTACCGGCGGATGCTGGTGGCGGAGGGCACGGACAAAGAGGTCAAGGAATACGTCAAGGAGCGGTTCCGGTCTGCGCTGCAACTGATGCGCAACATCGCCCAGCGCAAGAGCACCATTTTGCGCACCTGCGAGGTGATTGTTCGGCGCCAGCAGGAGTTTCTGGAGGTGGGAGTCGAGGCCCTGCGGCCGATGATGATCAAGGAAGTGGCGGAGGAGATCGGCGTTCACCCCTCGACGGTGAGCCGGGCGGTGGCCAACAAGTATGCTCACACGCCCCAGGGCGTGATTGAGCTGCGCTTCTTCTTCTCAGAGGGTTCCAACGGACCGGAGGGAGCAGATACGCCGCTGCTGGTGCTGAAGCGCAAGGTGCGCAAGCTGATTGAGGACGAGGACCCGCGCCGCCCACTGACCGACGACCAGCTTGCCGCGATGCTGAAGGCACAGGGCATCCAGCTGACCCGGCGGACGGTAGCCAAATACCGCGAAGACATGAACATACCCTCGACCCACCAGCGTCGCCGCCGCGACGGGTAGTTCAGCGCGTGCGCAGTTTGCAAGGGGTTGCCTTGCATTCCTTTCAGGCCGTCTCGCGTCGAATGTGTTTGCAGGCTCTGCAGAATGGAATGCGCCAGGATCCTTTCTTTCCATTACCGGCAATTGCTCTCCGACGGGCGCAGGCGAGGCTTGCGCCTGCCAAGCACCGGGGAGATGCTATAGAATCCAGAGTCCCGGACCGGGAAACCGGTCCGGGAAGAACGAGGAGCGGAGGCTGACCATGGAAGTGGAGTTCACCGCCAGGCAAGTGAGGATCTCCAAGGCGCTGCGCGAGCAGGCCGAGGAGGGCATGGAACGCATCGCCCGCATCATGGGCAAGACTGCGCACGCCAGCATTATGTTTCGCGCGCAGAGGCATGTGCAGATTGCAGAGCTGACCGTGAAAGGACGGCATCAGACGATCGTGGCCGCAGGGAAAGGCGATAGTCTTGAGGGCGCCTTGCGTGAGGCCGTCGACCACGCCCTGCACCAGGCGCAGCGGTATCGCGACCGCCGCGTGGAGCGCAAGCGGCTGCCCACGATGGAGAAGATGCTGACCGCTCCCCCTGTGACCAGGGCGAAGACGCGGGCCGCCGAGCCGACGGAAAAGGCCGCCGGGAACGGAAAGCTGGCACAGAAGAACGCGCGCGCCGCGATTGCGGTTCACTCGTTTCCGGCCAGCGCCGCGGTGGTGGAGCCGCATGTGGTGAATAACGGTGAGGCGTTTGCCCTGCGGCCCATGACGATCGAAGAGGCGGTGAAGGACACGGAATTCCGCGACCGCGACCTGCTGATCTTCCACAACCCGTCAGGGGATTTGTACGTGCTGCATCGGCGGCGGGATGGCCAGATGGAACTGGTGGAGATTCCGTAGGTCAGGCTGAGGATTTCTTCCTGATGGAACAACAGAGGGTGCGGGCCAGGGCTCGCACCCTCTGCTCTTTATGTTCTCCGATTGAGCCATGTCGCAGCAGCCGCTATCCAGTGTAGGATGAGCGCATGAAGCCATCACGACCAGCGTCTCGAAAGGGATCGAGGCGCCCATCTGCCGAACCCGCCAGAGCAGAGAACAAGCCACGCAAGGAACTGGTTGTTGTGACCGGGATTTCCGGCTCAGGAAAAGCCTCCGCGCTGAAGGCCTTTGAGGATCTGGGCTATCATGCGGTCGATAATCTGCCGCTGGAGCTGCTGTTTGAGTTTGCCGGTCTTGTGCGCAAGTCAAAAGAGGTGGAGCGCGCGGTCATTGTGGTGGATGTGCGTGAAGGCCCGACGCTGGACCGCCTGCCGGACATTCTGAAGCGCGTGAAGGAAGTGCTGCCGACGCGTGTCGTTTTCCTGGACGCGCAGGATGCGGTGCTGGTGCGGCGCTACTCCGAGACGCGGCGGCCGCATCCGCTGCGCGGGTCTCAGACGGTTTCGCGCTCGATTGTGGAAGAGCGGCAATTGCTGGACCCCATCCGCAACATGGCCGATACGCTGATCGACACTTCCAACTTCAACGTGCACGAGCTGCGGGCTCACATCCAGTCGCGCTTTGGACACGAGGAACAGGCGAAGCGATTGCTGGTCTCATGCCTGAGCTTCGGTTTCAAGAATGGCGTGCCTCTGGACGCGGATCTGGTGTTTGATGTGCGCTTCCTGCCCAATCCTCACTTTGTGCCGGAGTTTCGCAAGAAGACGGGCAAAGACCCCAAGGTGGCGGCTTTTGTGCGCGGCTTTCCGCAGACGGTGGAGTTTCTGGATAAAGTGACGGAACTTATGCTCTACCTGCTGCCGCACTATGTGGAGGAAGGAAAGAGTTATCTGACAGTGGCCTTTGGCTGCACGGGCGGACAGCACCGCAGCGTGATGATGGCCGAGGAAATGAGCAAGCGGCTGAAGAAGGCGGGCTACCAGGTGAAGGCACTGCACCGCGACGTGCCGCGATAGCTTTCCGCCGCAACCGAGTTACTATTGTCTGTCCTCGCGTTTTCAGGTGCTTCTTAGTCCGCTAACTGCTGGATGGGAATATTGCGGGCTTGATTTGGCAAGTCCCTGAGCCAGTCAGCCAGGAAACGCTCGATGGGCTCGCTCTGATCGTTAGTGCCATGAATAAGCCAGACAAGTGATTTCGGGGCTGCAACCTTCTCGAAGAATTCGGGCGGCTCAGGCGGTGCCATGATGCCAGGCGGGACGGCCCTCCAGAACCACAAGGATGGAATGCGCAACTGCTCCGCCGGTGCCTTCAGGTCCCAGCGGTCGCGGACGAGCATGTGAGCGGGGACGAGCCGGGCACGCGGGTCGCGGAAGATGGGCGCGAGCGGATTGGTGTCGGGCTCGGTGAGTACAACGCCGGCAAGGCCGGGATGATTTGCCGCAACTTCAAGGGCGAGGCTGGCGCCTAGGCCGTCGCCTGCGAGCAAGATCGAGTTGATGGCGAGGTGGCGGGTTTCGGTCAAATACTGAAGAGCCCACTCGGTGTCTTCGCGCCAATGGGCCTCACTGGGCCGGGCGAACTGGCTCTGGCCGTAGCCGCGATAGTCGAAGGCAAGCACGTTGAGGCCAGCGGTGTGCAGGCGAACGAGCGCGGGGACTGTATCGCCGAGGTTGCCACTGGCACCGTGGAGATAGAGCGCGGTGTAGCGTGCGTTGGCGGCGTTGGGCGGCGCTGGTATCCACCAACCGTGGAGGCGCGGCTGGCCGGCCTCGGTAGTGGCGAAGCCGATGGGGTCAAATGCGAGATTGACGGATGCGGGTGTGCGTGTGACGGCTTGGGCGGGGTGGTAGAGCAACTGCCAACTACCCTGCCAGAAGATGAAGCAGAGCGCGGCCCATCCGCAGACGAGCGCAGCGACGAAGGTGATGCCGATGGCGGCGGCGAGCCAGCGCGGGGAGATGGTGGGCGGGACTGCCGGCGAGAGCTGCGGCTTGTGCTGGGCGCGGGGTTTGCGGTTGGGCAT
>JAGWRX010000007.1 GCA_028876395.1 Acidobacteriota bacterium | reverse complement strand
GCTGCAGGCGCTTGCCGCGCGGCGTGTTGCTTTCAAGGCGACGGCAGGGTTGCATCATCCGATTCGCGCGCGACACGCATTTACGCTGGAGCCGGATGGCGCTGCGGGAATGATGCACGGGTTTGTGAATCTGTGCTGCGCCGCGGCGCTGATACACTGCGGCGGAGAGGCCGGCGAAGCGCGGCGCGTGCTTGACGAGGTGGACGCCGGTGCGTGGCGCGTTGCGCCGGATGGGATTGGGTGGCGCGGCAGAGAGTGGAGCGTGGAGGAGCTGCGGGGGGTGCGTCGCGCGTTCTTTCTCAGTTTCGGATCCTGTTCGTTTGAAGAACCGATGCACGATCTGGAGGCGCTGGGATGGCTGTGAGCAAGAGAAGCTGGATTACCTCCGCCAATGACCCTGTGTCGGATTTCCCCATCCAGAATCTGCCGTATGGCGTTTTTTGTCATCGAGGAGAGACGCGTATTGGAGTCGCCATCGGCGACCGGATTCTGGATCTGCGTGCGTGCGTGCGGGAGGGTTTGCTGGCCGGGCTGGCGGACGAGCTCGTCGCGGCGTGCGGAGCCGAAGTGCTGAATCCGCTGATGTCACTTGGTCGCGGCGCGTGGCGGGGGCTGCGCGCGCGGATCACTGAACTGCTGGACGCGGACGAAGCCAGCAAGGCGATGCAGGGCCGCGTGGAGGCGCTGCTGGTCCCGATGCGCGAGGCGGTGATGCAGCTTCCGGCGCAGATCGGCGACTATACGGACTTCTATGCTTCGATTCACCACGCGACGCGCGTAGGCAGGCTGTTCCGCCCGGAGAACCCGCTGCTGCCGAATTACAAGCATGTTCCCATCGGCTATCACGGCCGCGCGTCCTCGATTGTGGTGAGCGGGCAGGAGATTCGCAGGCCGCGGGGGCAGACAAAACCGTCGGCAGGCGAGCCGGAATTTGGACCGACAAAATCTCTGGACTACGAGCTGGAGGTTGGCGTGTTTGTGGGCCCGGGCAATGCGCTGGGGCGGAGCATCCCAATTGCTGAAGCCGAGGAACACGTCTTCGGTCTGTGTCTGGTGAACGACTGGTCAGCGCGCGACATGCAGGCTTGGGAGTACCAGCCGCTGGGTCCGTTTCTGGCGAAGAACTTTGCCACCACGATCTCGCCGTGGATTGTGCCGATGGAGGCGCTGGCGCCTTTCCGGGTTCGCGGGCCGGAACGCGCGGCGGACGACCCGGCGCCGATGGCGCACCTGCGCTCGCCGTCAGCGGAGACGGATGGATTTGACTTGACGCTGCGGGTTTATCTTGAATCGCGGCAGATGCGGCAGGCGGGCGCGGCGCCGATCCTGCTGAGCACGGGGAATCTGCGCGCGCTGTACTGGAGCATTGCGCAACTGGTGACGCACCACGCGAGCAATGGGTGCAATCTGCGGCCCGGCGACCTGCTGGCCACAGGAACCGTCTCCGGCGCAGCCACGGGGTCGGAGGGCTGCCTGCTGGAAAAGACGCGCGAGCACGGGCCGATTGCGCTGCCCGGCGGCGAGCTGCGCACGTTTCTTGAAGATGGCGACCGGGTGACGTTCCGCGCTGGAGCGCAGAGGGCCGGGATGCCGCGGATCGGCTTTGGAGAGTGCGCGGGAACGATTGCCGCGGCTAGCCGGGATAGGCTCCTGTAATGTAGCCTTCGAGCGCTTGAATTGCCTTTTCCTGACCGGAGATCACCCATCGCACCAGGTCGCCGATGGAGACGACGCCCACCACGGTGTCGCCTTCCAACACGGGGAGATGGCGAAAATCGTGCTGCGTCATCAAGGCCATACATTCATCCACGGTGTGCCGCGGGCTGACGAAGATGACCGGGCTGGTCATAATCTGGCTGACGAGGGTCTCCTTGGAGGGGTGGCCCATGAGGACGCCTTTGCGGGCGTAATCGCGCTCTGACAGGATGCCGACCAGGTGGCCGTTGGAAAGCACCAGCAAGGCGCCGATGCCGTACTGAGCCAGCTTTTCGATTGCCTCATAGACGGACTGCTCGGGCTCTATCGAGAGGACTTCGTTGTGGGCTTTGCTCTTCAGCACCATTCCAATCGTGTCGGTAATTTTCATCAGACCCTCCTGGCTTTCGGCGACCGCCTGGGTGCGCTCGTACCCCATCCCGGACAGGCTTCGCCGTTGTGGAACAGCAGTGTATCCCGGCCCGCGCGGAATTGTCGCATGGTTCCGGCTCAAATGAACGTGCTCGCAATTGCCGGGCCGGCGAACCGTCCACGGCGCTGTCGAGCTTCTCCCGCTGGGGCATGAAGTCCATACTATAGCCCATCCGGATTCCGCTCGAACAGTGCAGAAACGGATTGAGCAGGCCAGGGGGTGAGAGCGGAGCCGCGGCTTGTGCGGAATTGCCGGGTTGCGTGGGATGCCATAGCGGGCGGAGTTTGCGCTTGCCCGCCTTTGCTTGCGGCCCATATGCTTGTCCAGCACGGACGAAAAGGGTCCACGGGCGCGCGTTCCCAGCGTGACATCGAGTGAGGTCAATCAGGAGAATGAACAAGCGGGAGTTTCTGAAGGCATCGGGAGTCATTGTGACGGGGAGCATGTTGTCCCAGTTTGCGGGCGCTGAGCCGCCGGCCGAGCATCGCACGAACTGGGCGGGGAACCTGACGTACAGCACGGACAGCCTGTACACGCCGGCGACGGTGGAAGAGGTGCAGCGGACAGTGAAGAGCTGCGACCGGCTGCGCGCGCTGGGTTCGCGCCACTCGTTCAACACGATAGCCGACAGCAGGCATCACCAGATTTCGCTGAAGGGCCTGGGCGAGATGACGCTGGACGAGAAGGCGCGCACAGTGACGATTGGCGGGGGCGTGACCTATGGCGTGCTTTCGCCGTGGCTGGACGCGAAGGGATACGCTCTGCACAACCTGGCGTCGCTGCCGCACATTTCCGTGGCGGGAGCGATTGCGACGGCGACGCACGGATCGGGCGTTCACAATGGCAACCTGGCGACGGCGGTCGAGGCGCTTGAGCTTGTCACGGCCGATGGGCAGCTGGTGCATGTGTCACGCGCAAAGGACGGCGACCATTTTCTCGGCTCGGTGGTGGGACTCGGCGCACTGGGCGTGGCGACGCGCGTGACGCTCCGTGTGCAGCCGACCTATCAGGTGGCGCAGTCGGTGTATCTGAATCTCTCCTTCGACCATCTGGAACACCACCTGGACGAGATCTTCTCAAGCGGATACAGCGTGAGCCTTTTTACGGACTGGCAGAATCATCGCGCGACGCAGGTTTGGATCAAGCGCCGGCTTGGGGCGGGGTACGCGAACACGTGGCAGCCGGAGTTCTTTGGCGCGAAGCTGGCCACGGAAAAGCTGCATCCGCTGGCCGGGCACAATCCGGAAAGCTGCACGGAGCAGCAGGGGATTCCGGGCCCGTGGTATGAGCGGCTGCCGCACTTCCGCATGAACTTTACGCCCTCGAGCGGGCAGGAGCTGCAGACCGAGTACTTTGTGCCGCGGGAGCGCGGCTACGAGGCGATTCTGGCCGTGGAGAAGCTGCGCGACCGCATCACGCCGCATCTTTTCGTGACGGAGCTGCGCACGATTGCCGCCGACAAGCTGTGGATGAGCATGGCGTATGAGCGGGAGTCGATGGCGATCCACTTTACGTGGAAGCCGGAGTGGCCCGAAGTGCGCAAGGTGCTGCCGCTGATCGAGGCGCAGCTGGAGCCTTTCGGCGCGCGCCCTCACTGGGGCAAGCTGTTCACGGTGCCGCCGGCGCGGGTGCAAGCGCAGTATGCGAGGCTTGCGGAGTTCAAAGCGCTGCTGAAGCGCAACGACCCTGACGGCAAGTTCCGCAACGAGTTTGTGCGGCACAACCTGTACGAGAGCTGAAGAGCGGCTATCCCTTACGGCGGTAGAGGATCTGGAACTCGTAGCCGGGGTTGGCGGGGAAGAGGCCGGCGATGTGGCGCAGGCGCTCGGCGAGCGCGGGCGCGGCGAGGAGCGGGTACTCGCGCTCGCGCAGGTCGTGGTAGTCGAAGTCCACGGCGAGGGAGAGCATGTAGATGGCCAGCGCGTCAGAGAATGTGGATTCGAAGTAACCGTTGCGGGAGCGCTCGTCAACGACTTTGCGGCCGTTGAGCGTGTTTTGCGCGCGTCGGCGGGTCTCCCAAGCGTCCTGGCTGGTTTCGCCGCGCACCTGGGCCTCAGCCTGCGACCAGACGAGGGAGGCAAAGCTCTCGGGGACGCTCGCGGCCTCAACAAAGTTGTGGGCCACGTTAATGAAGAACTCGAAGGCGAGGCCGAAACGGTCCTCCATCAAACGAGTGGAGACGAACACCGCCTCAGTGGAGCCGAAGGATGCATTGCGGTGACAGACGGCGCGGTCGCTGAGCTCGACGCTGAAGGCGGGAGCGATCATGGTTTCGCCGGTGTCCGAAATGGCCAGGGGAACGAAGTAATAAGCGCGGTTGTTGAGCGCGGCGGAGAGGGATGCGGGCACGGTGCCGACCAGGCGCTCCAGGTCAGGCTCGGCGAGGCGGGTTTCGCCCCAGGAAGCGAAGTGGATACCGTTGGAGGCAGTGCTCACGGTGACCTGGGTGGCGACCTTCTCCGCGTGCCAAAGCTGGATCTGTGCGCTGTTGGACATAAAACTGTATTCTAGACGACAGAGGCCGCCATGATGACGCAATCTGCGCAAACCCAACACCCCGGCAGCGGAACCGTGTTTGGCTTTCCGCTGAAGGGCTTCGGCCTGGTGAGCGGACTGCTGCTCGCGTTCGCCTCGGCGTTCTTTACCTTCTTCGCCTCGACCTGCGTCGCGATCTTCGCGCTGCTGGCGTGGAACCTTATCGGCGGGCACGCGGTGAACTACGCGGACAGCTACCTCTACGTTGGCTTTCCCGCGGGGGTTGTGGTGCTGGCGGTGGCGCTGCCGGTGTTTGGCACGCTTTGGGTGCGGGCCAAGCTGCGCGGGTAGCTCCGGCATTGTCTCTGCAATTTGAGTTTTCGCTCCATGCGCAACGGCGGCCTCCCGGGTGGGAAAGGCCGCCGTTCTGATTTGATGGGGTGGTTGGCGCTAGTGTCCGGCGGGCCTGGGGTTGGCGGGGTCAAACTGCGCCACGCGGATCTTGCGAGCCAGGCCGAGTTTGGCGAGCAGCCAGATGCCCCAGAAGTTGGGGTCGACTTCATACCAGGCGAGGCCGTGGCGGGCTGAAACGGGGTGGGCGTGGTGGTTGTTGTGCCATCCCTCGCCGCCGGTGAGCAGGGCGACCCACCAGTTGTTGCGGGAGTCGTCGCGGGTTTCAAAGCGGCGGCTACCCCAGAGGTGGGTGGCGGAGTTGACCAGCCAGGTGGCGTGCAGGCCGAGCGTCACGCGGAGAAATACGCCCCACAGGACCATCGCGATGCCTTCCACGGGTCCGCCGAAGTACCAGCCGCCGCCGAGGAGCATGAGGCCGGTGAGCGTAATGGGCAGCCAGTGGTATTTGCTGAGCCAGACGTGGAAGCGGTCGCGGCCGAGGTCGGGCGAGTAGCGCGCCAGAACGTCAGTCTGGGCGTGGAGGGCTTCGCCGAAGAGAATCCAGCCGGCGTGCGCCCACCATCCGCCCTCGCGGGGAGTGTGGGGGTCGCCTTCGCGGTCACTGAGCTGATGATGGACACGGTGCGTCGATACCCAGAAGATGGGCCCGCCCTCGAGGGACAGCGTGGCGCAGACGGTCATGGCGTACTCCAGCCACTTGGGGGTCTGGTAGCCGCGGTGGGTGAGCAGCCGGTGGTAGCACATGCCGATGCCCACGTTGATGGCCAGAACGTAAAGAACCGACATCACCGCCAGCCGCTGCCAACTGAAGAAGAAGAATGCGGCCAGGGCGCCCGCGTGAAAAAGCAGGATGACCACAAGCGTGAGCCAGTTGAAGCCTGCGCCAACGGAGGCCGCGCGGCCCATGCGCACCTGCTGCGAGGCAGGAACGTCGTGTGCTGTTGAAACGGACTCATCTGTGGCGGTTGCGGAACCGGGCTGGGTTGGTGCGGTTAGAACTGAAGCCATTCTGGGGAAGATCCTTAGGGAGAGACTATACGCCCACCCTAATTTCTTATTATATCGCAGGAAGCAAAATCGCCCTATTCTTCTGCTTCCCGGGTAGTGGGTCAGTTCAAAAGAACTTTCCCTCAGGGGCTAAAGCCCGCATTCAAACTGTTCAATTTATGTACGGGCTGAAGCCCGCACCCTTCAAACTGACCCACTACCGCTTCCCGCGGGCATCCTGGAATGCACCGCGGAGGGGTGCGGGATGCCTGCGGCCAAGCTGCGGCTACTGCGAATTTCCCATGCCGAAATCTCCGCCGCCGGTGATGAAGAGCTGTTCGACGCTGCCGCGCAGGACGCGGTAGAGGGCGAACTGGCGCTGCGTCACGCCGCGCAGCTCAAAGAGCAGCTCGCCGCGGTTGTCGGCCATGGCGTCCACGGCGTCGATGAGGTGCATGCGGGGAGTCACGTCCAGGTGGGCGTTGTCCGTGACGCTCTTGAAGAGCACCAGCAGACTGCCGTAAAGGTCGGGCTGGCCTATCAGGGTCACGAATTTCTGCTGCTCGACGGGGCCGTCGGTGCGCGCTGTGAGCACCATAGTGGCGCCGGAGCCATAGGCCAGCTCAAAGACGCGGAATTTTTCGTCCTCGAGCGGCGCGGGAGGGGGTGGCGGCGGCGCTGCTTTGGCCTTTGCGGTCCTGCGCTTTGGCGCGGTTGCCGGCGGCGGCGGCGTGTTGAGGCCCAGCGCGGCGCGCGCGGCGTCTTCCATGGCGGCCTTCATTTTGTCCTCGTCGGCGGGGTTGGCCCACTTGAAAGTCCACGGATGCTCGGGGCGGTTCTGCGCATCCGAGACGGCCACCATCTGCTGCATCTCAGGCGGCAGGCCCATCAGGGTGGGAATCACCGTCGAGCCGCCTTCGGTGTACTTGCCACGCAAAAGGCGGGGGCGATCCGGATCGGTGACTGTGGGCATGGATTCAACGTAGCCAACGTCCGTCGCGGACTTCTTCGACTTTGCCCGGGTCAGCGTGGGGCGGTCGGTATCGTCCGCCGGGGCGCTCGAGGAGTTCTCGGCGGGCGTGGGCTTGTGCAGCGTGGGCCGGTCCGGGTCGGGCGCGGGAGCCGGCTTGCTTGAAGCGGACTTGCCGCCGGAGCCGCCCGCGGGCGCTTCGCCGGGATGCACCTTGCGGTGGAGTACCGGGCGGTCGCTTTCCTCATCGTCGAACTGGCTCATGGCCAGCTCGGCCGGGGGGATTTTGGGTTTGGGGTTCGGCATGGGCTTCCAGGCTCCGAGGCCGACCCAGGAGCCCTGCATCTGGCCAGCGCCCTGGATGTCGAACAATCCAATCCGTTTGCCGTTCTTCTCGAGAAAGTACTCCGTGCCGCCATCCACGGCCAGCGGCTGAGGGCGCGCGAGGTAGACGCCGCCGTCCTGCAGCGCGTCGCCGTCGAAGACCGTGACAGGGACGAGGCGGCTGTTTTTGGGCTTGCCTGCCGGGCCGGTCCACTCCAGCACACCGACGGCTCGCAGAACAGGGGCGTCTTTGGCCTTCTGGTCCACGGTGCCGGGGTACTGGGCGGCGGAGGGAAGCACGGCCAGCAGCCCCAGAAGGGCCGGGATTGTTGGCCGGATGAAGAAGAGATTTGCCCTGCGCAATGACACCTGTTGCCCACCTCGGGAATAATGCAACCTGATGGCCGCTGTGGCCTTTGCTGAACCGGCCACTCCGGGCCCTCCATCTACCATACGAGGAAATTCCCCATGGAACTGAATGCGAAGGTCGCAAACTTTACCCTGCAGACCGACGAGGACAAGACGGTGAGCCTCTCGGACTACGCCGGAAAGCCCGTCATCCTCTTCTTTTATCCCAGGGCGGACACGCCCGGCTGCACCATCGAGGCCTGCGGCTTCCGCGACTCGTTCAAGAAGCTCCAGGCCGCGGGGGCGGTGGTGCTGGGCATTTCCCGCGACACGCCCAAGGCCCAGGCCAAGTTTCGCGCCAAGTACGACCTCCCTTATACGCTCCTTGCTGATGTAGACGAGAAAGTGTGCAATCAGTTTGGCGTGCTGAAGGAAAAGAACATGTATGGGAAGAAGGTGTGGGGCATCGAGCGGACCACTTTTGTGATCGGCCCTGACCAGACGCTGCTGCATATTTTCCCGAAAGTGACGCCCGAGGGGCACGCGGAGGAAGTGCTGGCCCTGCTGAAGGAATGGAAGAGATCGCACACATAAAGCGCAGGGCGGAGATGGGCAAGGGCGCGGGCATGGGCCTGCCGGGCCGCCTGCTGTCGCACGCCTTCTTTGAGGATTCGCCGGAGCTGGTGGCTCCGCGGCTGCTGGGCAAGCTGCTGGTGCATCGGACGCGCGCGGGCGTGCTGGCCGGGCGCATTGTGGAGGCCGAGGCTTATCTTGGCCCGCACAACACGCCACCGGACCCGGCGGCGCACGCGCATCGCGGTCCCACGCCACGGAACCGGGTGCTGTTCGGGCCGCCGGGGCATGCGTATGTCTATGCCATCTACGGCCGCTACTTCTGCATGAACATCAGCTGCGAAAGCGAGGGGCGGGCGGGCTGTGTGCTGTTGCGCGCGCTGGAGCCGGTGGCGGGCATGCGGCAGATGGCGGCCAACCGGGGACTGAGCGCACATGCATCGGCGCGGCAATTGACCAGTGGGCCAGGGTGCCTGTGCCAGGCGCTGGCCTTGACGCGACCGGCACACAACGGAGTCAGCGTCACCAGCGCTGACTCGCCGCTGTAGGTGCGTGACGACGGCTCTGCGGAGCCGGATGTGCGGGTGACGGCGCGCATCGGCATCAAGGAAGCGATGGATTGGCCGCTCCGCTTTGCCGTGGCCGGGCATCCGTGCGTCTCAGGGCCGAAGAGCATGCGGTGAGGCGGGGGAACGGCACATTTTTCCCGAGTGGCTTCAGGTTAAATTGAAACTGGGTTGCATAGAATTCCGTCTATCGGACAAGTCGAAGCAATCTGTTCTCCAGGAGAGTTCCAGCTTGAAACCTGCTTCCCCGTATTTATCAGCAGCTGTGGTTGCCCTGCTTGGCGCAGCCATGTTCGCCGTCACCACGGCGGCCGCCCAGGCTCCGGCGGCGCCGCAACAGCCGACCGGCACGCCGCCAGCGCCCGGGCAGTTTCACTTTCCAGCTCCCAAGAACCTGCAGGTGCTGCCCAAGGACCTGACCGCCGACCAGGTGCACGACACCATGGAGAAGTGGGCGGGGGACCTTGGTGTGCATTGCGACAAGTGCCACACCGCGGACCCCAACAATATCGGTCCGAATGGCCGCCCGCGGCTGAACTTCGCCGACGACTCCAAGAAGGAGAAGAAGGTGGCGCGCCTGATGTACAAGATGGTGGACGACATCAACACGAACTACGTCAGCATGGTTGAAAACTCGGGCGCGCCGGTTACCTGCGGCACCTGCCACCGCGGCAAATTCAGCCCGGAGCCGTTTGTTGCTCCGCCGGAGGAGCGTCGTGGTCCGGGGCCGGGCGGACCTCCGCCACCACCGGCCGGCATGACGCCTCCGCCGTCGCACTAGGCGGCTATGGCTTCCAGGTAAAGGTGGCTACCGACCCTGCCGGGATTGCCGTGGCCACCGACTTGCCGTGGAAGCTGATGCGGAGTTGCCGGCTGGCCGTACCAGCGTTCAATGTGTAGAGCACGATGGTGCCGTCCGGATTGCGGAAGGCGACATCCTTGAGCTGCGCGCCTGCGGGCTCGTCTGAGGCGATGCGAACCGCGCCGGGCAGCAGGAACCTGCTGGCGTGGCCGAGCACGTAGTAGTCGAGCTCAGGCTTGACGACGGGCCTGGCGGGATTGCTGAGGTCAATGGTCACGAGGCCGCGGCAGGTATCGCAGCCGCCCACAATTGGGCCGTGGTTCTGGTCGGTGGCCAGCGCCCACAGCACGTAGCTGCGCGCCCAGTTGCGGGTGACGGCGATCAGCTCGCCGGCTTCCTCGGCCAGCACGTTGCCCTTCTGCCATGCGCCGCCACTGGATTCTGTCACCCACTGGTCCTTGTGGGGGAACGCCTCGTGATTCTTTGTCATGACCGCGGGGTCGCCCTCGTAGTGATGCCATGCGGTTCCGGCGGCCAGCGCGCCTGCTTTGGGGTCATTGAGCACGGTCTCGGGATAGTCGGGACGATTCCAGTTGTGGTCATAGACCATGACCTTCGGGCCGAGGTGTGCGGCGGCCAGCGCGGGCGCAAGCGCATTGCCCAGGAAGGCGGCCTGCTCGGCGGCCTCCATCTTCATTCCGCTGTAAGTGGGAGGGGCGAAGAGCGGCTCATTCTGCACGCTCATGGCCCACACGGGCACCCCGGCAGCCTGATAGCCCTCGATGGTCTTCACAAAATATTGAGCGAGGGCGTTGTAGAACTCCGGGCGCAGGCTCGATGGCTGTTTGGTTTCGGGATTGGAGCCGAGCATGGAGCCGGAGGTTTTCATCCAGCCGGGCGGGCTCCACGGCGTGATCATCACGTGGATGCCGGGGTTGATGGCCAGGGCCTTGCGGAGCAGCGGCAGAATGTAATCCTGGTCATGGGCCAGCAAGAAGTGGCCGAGCTTCGGGTCGGACTGTCCGGCGGGCGTGGTGCAGGCCTTTGTTGTCTGCTGGCAGAGGTCGTCGAAGGAGTAGAAGGTCACGGCCAGATCAGACGAGCCGATGGGCTGGCGGAGGAAATTGATCGCAATGCCACTCTTGCGGGCGAAGAGCATTTTGAAGGCAGCATCGGTCTGCGCCGGGGTGAGCTTTTTGGCGAAGAGCCATGCGGCGGAGTCGGTGAGCGAGGCTCCGAAGCCATCGATCTCCTGGAAGCGCTGTGCGTCGTCGACGGTGATGACCGGGGCGGTGTCAGCGGGCGCGGCACTGGCGGAGAAATGCAGCGTCTCGCGCTGCGACAGGGCTTCAAGCAGGTCCGGGGTGGTCTGGTAGACCGAAACGGACTGGGCGCGAGCCCCTGTGATGGCAAAGGCAACAAGAGAAACACAGGCGGCAAGAACGGCAGAGCGCGGCATGGGAGCCTCCTTCAGGCGCAAGGAGAATCGTAGTGCATGTGCGGGCACTCTGAAAGTGATATGGAGCCATGCCCCCGGCGGGACTTCAGTCCGCGTCTCCAGCGTTCTCCTGCTCTCCCGAAGCCGGGTGGCTGGCCTCAGCTTCCCGAATCTCCTCGACGTCGGCAAGATCGCGCATTCTTCCTGCGGCGAGTTTTGAAGCAATCAGATCGGCCCTGGATATGAAGAACGCGGTAAGGCCAGTCCCGGGGTCGATTACGCTTTCGATACGGCGTGCCCATGCGTCATCAAAATTGACGCCACTTATTCCGGGAAGAATGTCGATCGCAACCGGAGCCTGCCCAAAGCGGATAAATTTTTGCGGGTCTGCAAGGTCGCTCTCATGGATGTTGTCAAGAGGAGCACCGAAACTTGCCAGCGCCTGATAGGCCGCATGGGCGTTCTCCGGGGCCGCCTTGATGAAGATGTCGAGATCCTTGGTCGCACGGGGTTGCGCATGAAAGGAAACTGCGTAGCCGCCAACGATAAGATATTTAACGCCGTGGACGTTGAAGGCAGACAAGAGTTCTTTGAAGCCGTCGAACATCCGGACCAGATTCCTTCATCGCATATGCGGCGAGAGTGATTTCTGAAACAGCGCTCATGCGCTCATGGACAGGCCGGCTTTGCCAGTATCTGTACTCGTCGGCCTTCATCTCTTTGAGGCTGGCGAAGATTTGCACGTTTTTGTCCATGCCACGATTCTGGGACGAAAAAGCGGGAATGGCAAGCCGAAGCCTTTTCACTCTCTGCTGTCAGCCCGCGTAAAATCCCCGCTTTTGCCGCCGGATTTTGCTTCGAGCTGAATGTTGCGGATGACGATGCCTTTGTCGAGCGCCTTGGTCATGTCGTAGACGGTGAGCGCGGCCACGGCGGCGGCGGTGAGCGCTTCCATCTCGACGCCGGTGGGGCCGGTGGTGGCCGCGGTGGCGGTGATGCGCACGCCGCCCGGGGCAATCTCCGCCTGCACGTCCACGTGGGAGAGCGGCAGCGGATGGCACATGGGAATCAGGCCGGCGGTCTGCTTGGCTGCCTGAATGCCGGCGAAGCGCGCCACCTCCAGCGGGTTGCCTTTGGGGTTGGCGGGCAGCGCCGCCAGCACAGCCGCCGAAAGCTCAACAAACGCGGAGGCCGTTGCCGTGCGGCGGGAGGGCTGCTTGGCGCTGACATCCACCATGCGGGCATGGCCGGATTCATCAAAGTGCGAAAGCTGGGGTTGCGCTGATTTCGGCATGGGTTCCCTCAGGAGAGCAGGATGCGGACGATGGTGTTGGCTTGAAGCTGACTGTCTTTCTCCGGCATGACGACGAAGCAATTGGAGCGGGCAAAGGCCGCCTGATCGCCCGAGCCCTGCCATGAAACCGTCGCGACCTGCGGCAGTTGGCCTTCGGGCGGGTTGAAGTTGCAGAGCGCGGGCAGAAAGCGCGTGAGGCCGGGTTTTGCATGGCGGTCTGTGTCGCGCGTCAGCTTGGCCAGGGCAAAGCGCGGGCCTGATTCGCGGCTGCCCGCCAAGGCGGCCAGCACCGGCGCGGCAAACAACTGGAAGGTGACGGCAGAGGAAACGGGATTGCCGGGCAGTCCAAAGAACGGCAGGACGCCGGGGGCGTGGCGCAGCGCGGCGCTGCCGCTGCGGGGCAGTTCGCCAAAGACGAGGGGCTTGCCAGGCTGGATGCGGACTCCGGTGAAGTGGAAGCGTGCTCCGAGGCGCGCGAGCGCGGGCTCGACGAGGTCGAACTTTCCGGCCGAGACGCCGCCGGAGATGAGCAGCAGGTCGGCTTCGATGGCCTGGGCCAGCGCGGCATCGAGAGAAGAGGCCGTGTCTGCGGCAGCGGGGAGAACCCAGGGCTCGCCTCCCGCGGCGGCCACGAGCGCAGCCAGCATGGGCGCGTTGGAGTTGCGAATCTGGCCTGGCCCGGGAAGCCTGTCCACGGGCACGAGCTCGTCGCCCGTGGTGAGGATGGCGACGCGGGGACGGGCGAAGACCTCGAGCACCGCGTAGCCGCATGCGGCAGCGAGGGCAATCCGGGCCGGTCCGAGCACAACGCCCGGGTGCAACAAGGCATCTCCCTGGCGGGCCTGCGCGCCCTGAGCGACGATGTTGTCGCCTGAGCCGATGGTGCGTGGCGGCAGCAGGCGGACGTGATTGCCAGCCCGCTCGACGTGCTCGATCATGACGACGGCATCGGCACCCGCTGGAACGGGCGCGCCGGTCATGATCTCCCACATGGCGCCGGGCGGCAAGGGGCCCGCAGGCGGCTCGCCCGCATGCGTGGCGCCGGCGATAGGCAGCAGTTCGTGCGTTGAGGCTTCGGCAGCGCGGCATGCAAAGCCGTCGCGGGTGGAGCGGGCAAAGGGCGGCTGGTCCTGATCGGCCTCGAGCGTCTGCGCCAGGACGCGGCCCGCGGCAAGAGCCAGCTCTGCGTGGCGGATGGGAGGCTGCGCGCTGCCCAGGCCGGCAGCATAGGCGGCCACCAGGGCCGCCGCCTCGTCGTAGCTGGGCAGATCAGCACTCATGGAATGGATTGTAGATGGCAGGGCTGCAGAGCGGGGACGCGGAGTGGGGCAAATGCTGACATGCGCGAAGGGCGCACCCGGCAGCCGGGAGCGCCCTTCTGGGTTGATGCGGAAGGCCGGCCTATTTCTTGCTTGGCTTGCCCGCCTTATAGCTGGAGCTGACCTTTTGCCCAGCCTGCTGGAGAATACCCTGCACCTCGCCGGCAAATTGACCGGTCGGGGCGAGCTCGAGGTACTTCTGGTAGGCCTCGGCGCAGCCCTCAGGCAGAACGATGCGCTGGGTCTTGGGGTCGATGGTGGCCTTCGACACGAGCCCCTGTCCCTTGAGGTAGTAGAGCAGGGCGTCATTCGGGGCAACCTTGATTGCCTCATCCGCGGCTGCCACCTGCGCATCCGCGTTGTTGGCCTGGAAGAAGATCACAGCTTCGTTTTTGAGATAGGAAGGCGCACCCGTGGGGTTGGCCTTTGCAGCGGCGTCGTAGGCCGCATTGGCCTCGGCGACCTTGCCAGTGCGCGCATAGACCTCGCCCAGGCCGGCGTTGGCCATGCCCTGAATGGCCGGATTCGGCTTCTTCGAGGCGGCATCCACCTCGATGGCCTTCTTGTAGGAGACCTCGGCGGCGTCGTACTTCTTGAGCCCGGTCTGCGCGAGGCCGAGCTGCGCCCACAGGATGGAGGCATCGGGCTTGGCCGCGGTGTCCTTGGTCATGAGGGTCTCAATCTCGGTATACTTCGCGGTTTTGATCTCGGTTTCCTTGGCCTCGATGTCGGCCTTGGAGGCGGAGGCGCCCAACTGCTGGACGGCCGCGGCGCGCGCAGCGTCCGCGTCCTTCACGTCCTGGGTGACGGTGTGCAGATCGGCGTTGAGGTTTTTGATGACCTCATTAGCCTTGAGGGCCGCGGCATTCTTCTGGCGGAGTTCCTCAAGCTGCTTCTTCTCTTCCTCGGGCAGCTTGTCGACGTATTCCTGACGGGACATGTCGATATCCTGCAGCGTGTCCTGGCCTGCAGTAATCGTCACGTTGTCAAAGCGGTCGGCCTGCTTGTCCTTGGCCATGCCTTCTGAGCGGTAAATGACGGTGTAGGTGCCGGCGGGAACCTCGCCTCTGTAGTCGCCATTTCCGTCGACGGTAAATGTGCCCCTGTCAGCCTGCTCCGGGGAGAGTCCTGGACCCGAAGCAGCGCGGGTTGTTTGCAGAAAGGATACTGAGCCGCCGGTCTGGGGCGCCCCGGTCGGGTTCGTGATGTGACCGTGCACCTTGCCCATGGGCACAGAGGCAGGTGGTGCGGCAGGCTTCTCCTGCGCGAGCGCAGGCATGAGGGCGAGTGCCAGCACGCCCAGCCAAAGTGAAATGGTGCGTTTCATGTTCTTCTCCTTGGGAGCTGCGCGAACGAGGCTGCCCGCGGGCTCGATCAAAAAAAATCGTATTTGCTTACTACTCTTTCAATTCGCTGCGGCGATGCGCCACAGAGGGAGCAACAGCTTTCAAATCCCACGCTTCGCGCGCCTGGACGACACCAAACACGTCGCAGCGGGCATGCCTGCCTGAGAAATTGTCTACTCAACAGGACTCAAGTTAAATCCTATCGACTATCCAACACAAGGCCATAGAGCGAGAGCGACCTTCCAGCCGTGCTGCCTGCCCTGGCGCATTGCCATTTTGCAGTCCCGGCCAAGCCTGGTGAAAACCAGGAGCGCTTCCGCCGGCGGGTGTCCGGCAGTTGCGGTCTTTGAACGGTATTTCTTCTCATGGTAGAGGGCCGCGCGCTGTGTCCACTGTGGCCTGTATCACACCCTACAATATGAACATGGCAATCACGATCCGGCCTGCAACCCCGGCGGATATCCCGCTGATTCTTGATTTCATCCGCGCGCTGGCGGCCTATGAGCGCGAACCGGACGCCGTGACGGCCACCGAGGCCGATCTGCTGCGCGATGGGTTTGGTCCCAACCCATTTTATTTCTGCCTGATAGCGGATACAGACGGTGTGCCGGCCGGGTTTGCATTCTATTTTTTCAACTACTCGACGTGGCTGGGACGGCCGGGGCTTTACCTCGAAGACCTGTTTGTGCAGCCCGCGTATCGCGGGCTGGGCATCGGGAAGGCCCTGCTGCAGCGCGTGGCGGCGATTGCCGTGGAGCAAGGCTGCCCGCGGCTGCAGTGGGAGGTGCTGGACTGGAATACCCCGGCAATCGAGTTCTATCGCGCCATGGGCGCCGAGTTTCTGGATGAGTGGCGCAATGTCCGCATGACGGGCGAAGCGCTGCTGCGGCTGGCCGGGGCTGGCGGGGAGGCGCGCCGGTGAAGATTCGCGTCATCGGCGGCGGCCTGGCCGGGCCAGAGGCGGCACTGACCGCGGCGCGACTGGGATGCGAGGTGGACCTGTACGAGATGCGCGCCATGGTGGATGGCAAGCCGCGGCTGACGCCCGCGCACCAGACGACGGAGTTTGGCGAGCTGGTCTGCTCCAACTCTCTGAAGAGCGAGTCGCCCAACACCGCTCCGTGGCTGCTGAAGCAGGAGATGCGGCGCGCTGGTTCCGCCCTTTTGCGCATCGCCGACGAATCGGCTGTGCCGGCAGGCCACGCGCTGGCCGTCGATCGCGTGGAGTTTTCACGGCGCATCGCCGAGGCGATTGCGGCTGAACCGAAGATTCATGTGATTCGCGAGGAAGTTTTGCGCCTCGATCCATCCGAAGGCTACGGCCTCACCGTCGTGGCTACGGGGCCGCTGACCTCCGGCGCGCTGAGCGAGGAGATCCAGCGCATCACCGGCTCAGAACACCTGGCCTTTTACGATTCCATCTCGCCGATTGTGGATGCCGATTCGATTGACATGGAGCGCGTGTACTTTGCGGCGCGCTGGGACAAGGGCACGGCCGACTACATCAACTGCCCGATGGACCGCGAGGAGTATGACCGCTTCCTCGATGCGCTGCTGGCCGCCGAGCCTGCCGAAAGCAAGGAATGGGAGAAACTGGACTACTTCGAGGGCTGCCTGCCCATCGAGGTTCTGGCGCGCAGGGGGCGCGATACGCTGCGCTTTGGTCCGATGAAACCTGTCGGGCTGCGCGACCCGCGCACCGGCAAGACACCGTGGGCGGTGGTGCAACTGCGCAAGGAAAACCTGCGCGCCGACAGCTACAATCTTGTCGGCTTCCAGAATCATCTGAAATTCGGCGAGCAGGCCCGCGTGCTGCGGCTGATTCCGGGGCTGGAGAATGCGCGCTTCCTGCGCTACGGCCAGATACACCGCAACACTTACATCTGCGCGCCGGTCCTGCTGGATGAGAATCTGCGGCTCAGGAAAGAGCTGTGGCTGCTTTTCGCCGGGCAGCTTTCCGGCGTGGAGGGCTACACCGAATCGATCGCCACCGGCCTGCTGGCGGGGCTGTGCGCGGCCTCGCTTGCGCGCAGCGAGCAGCCCGTTCCCGTTCCGCGCGCCACGGCGCTTGGCTCGCTGGTGCACTACATTACGCACGCCGACGCGAAAAACTTTCAGCCCGCCAACATCACGTTTGACCTGCTGGAGCCGCTTGAGGAAGAGCTGCGCAAGAAGGTCCGCGACAAAAAGGAACGGCACCGCATTCAATGCGAGCGTGCGCTGGCGGCGTTTGATGCGTGGTGGGAGGCTGCGGGCCACGGCTGGAGGACTCACTCCCCGGTTTGAGCCGTGGCCGCAGGTTTGCTGGGCTTACCCGGGGCGGTGATGCCCTCCCCGTACATCGCCGGAGAGATTCCCGGGGTTTGCCCGTTGCTGCGCGCGAGCCCTCGCGCGTAACGTCCATCCACCCAGGCGGTTTGAACGGGCTCTAGCTCTGATGGTCAGTCTGCTGCGCGGCGATGGCCAGCAGCATCTGGCTGCCCGCCGACAGCTTCACGTCGTCCTTCTTGTTCGATACGAAGACACCCGAATTCGAGCGGGCTATCGCGCTGTGCAGGTCAACCCCGGAGATGGCGTCGACTTGATCCATCTGCAGGGTTCTTCCGTCCCAGTTGTTTCCGCCGGGGTCGCTGTAGAAGCCATAAGCCGGCGGAGTGATTCCCATAATGGTTGCCATAATTGGAATTACCTTGCCGCTTTTCAACTTAGCCTGGGTAAACCGCAGGGCCAGCCTGGATGTTCCTTTGGCCTGCATATCATCGGTGACAACCGTACTAAGAAGCACAGTACCGCGCGGTAACTCGACTCCGCTCTTCAGATGGACTGCGCTGCCCAGCACAGCCTGGAACTGATGCCCCGGCTGCGTCTTTCTGGAATCGAGATCCTTGACCAGTGCGGCCTGCGCGGGCACCATCATTCCGGCCTCGCGCTGCTGCTCTGCAACGCTGACGCCGCTT
>JAGWRX010000087.1 GCA_028876395.1 Acidobacteriota bacterium | reverse complement strand
GAAAAGCTCGTGTCTCTGGGCACGATGGCGGCAGGGCTGATGCACGAACTGCACAACCCCGGCTCGGCGGCCAAGCGCGCCGCCTCGCAACTGCGCGAGAACCTGATGCGCCTGCAGCAGCTAAGCCTGCGCTTCAGCGACAAGCCCAGGACAGCCGCGCAACTGGAGTGCATCAAGGGCCTGCTGGAACACACCCTGCGCAGCTGCCACGCCACCGCCATGAGCAGCCTGGAGCAGGCCGACGCGGAAGAAGCGATGGCGGAGTGGCTTTCCGCGGCCGGCGTAGAGAACGCTTACACAATTGCGCCCGCGCTGGTGGCCATGGGATTTGAACAGCAGGAACTGGCGTGCGCCAAGGACTACTTTGAAACGAAAACGTTCTCTGACACGCTCAACTGGCTGGACGCCCTGGTCTCCAGCGTCTCCCTGGTCTGCGCCATCGAGGAGAGCATTACGCGCATCTCCGACCTGGTGATGGCGGTGAAGAAGTTCGCCTACGACGAGCGCTCACCCGCGCGCGAACTGGACGTGCATGACAGCCTGCAGAGCACGCTGACGATTCTGGGCCACAAGCTGCGCATCAAGCAGATTGCCGTCGAAAAGAAGTTTGAGGCCTCACCGGCGACCATCCACACACGTGGCTCGGCTCTGAGCCAGGTGTGGACCAACCTGATTGACAATGCCGCCGACGCCTCCCCTGCGCATGGACAGATTGAGATTGCGACATGGACGGAATCGGAGACGCAGCCCGGCTGGCTGGCCGTGAGCGTCACCGACCACGGCGCTGGGATTGCGCCCGAAGTGCTGCCGCGCATTTTCGATGCGTTCTTCACCACCAAGCCGCAGGGCTCGGGCACCGGGCTGGGCCTCGAAATCGTGCACCGCATCGTGACGCAGAAGTTCGGTGGCACCATCCACGTCGAGTCCGAGCCGGGCAGGACGCAGTTTGTCGTGCGCCTGCCGCTCGGCGGCACGGCCACCGGCGAAGAGCGCACAGCGCGCGGCAGCTGAATCTCTTCCCTGCCGGCCGGCTCCCCTTCCGCTCTACATTCCAGAACATTGCCGCTCCTCGCCTGTGAAGTTGGCGCGTCCCCTGCCGATGAAGCAGGTGAGGGAGTGTGAATGCGCGCTTGCATGGGCAATTGCGTCCGCAATTGCATGAGCGATTGCACAGAGCAGATGGAAGCTGCGACAGGGAGCCGGCGCTCTTGCCGCAATTCCATCACGATGGCGCGGGGGAGACTGTCATGATCGCAGTCCTGGGCATTCTGCTGGTCTTCGCGGCAGTCATCGGCGGCTTCCTGATGGAGAAGGGCCATCTTGCGGTGCTCATTCAGCCGGCCGAGCTGCTTATCATTGCGGGCGCGGCGACGGGCACGCTGCTGGCGGCCAATCCCGCGCATATTTTGAAGGCCATCGCAGCCGGGCTCAGGGATGTTGTCGGCGGGTCGAAGTTCAACAAGAAGCGCTACCTGGGCACGCTAAGGATGATGTACCAGTTCCTGAACAAGGTGCGCAAAGAGGGACTGCTGAGCGTGGAGATGGATGTAGAGAAGCCGGCCGAGAGCGCCATCTTCAAGAGCAATCCCGACTTTCTCAACAATCATCATGCGCGGGACTTTGTGTGCGACACGCTGCGCACGGCCATCACCGGGGGCGTGGAACCGTTTGAAATGGACCAGATGATGGAACTGGACATGGAGGTGCATCACCACGACGCGACGCAACCCGTTCACGCCCTGTCCACGGTAGCGGATGCGCTGCCGGGCCTGGGCATTGTGGCCGCGGTGCTGGGCGTGGTAATCACCATGGGCGCACTGGGCGGGCCGCCGGAGGAGATTGGCCACAAGGTGGCGGCAGCGCTGGTGGGCACATTCCTGGGCATCCTGCTGTGCTACGGCGTGGCCGGTCCGCTCAGCTCGAACATGAGCAAGAGCGCCGATGAGCAGAACAGTTATCTCCACGTGCTGCGCGTTCTGCTCTTGTCGTTTCTCAAGGGTTCCGCTCCCATGATCGCCATCGAGATGGGGCGGCGCGCGATTCCCGCGCACGTGCGGCCCAGCTTTGACGAGATGGAAAAATTTTGCAAAAACCACGCGCAGGCGGGGGAGACCGCCGCGGCTGCCTGAGGGCTGATGGCTCTGCGGGAAGGAGTGCTGCATCATGACGCCGAGCAGGGTTCAGCCGGTGATTGTCGTCAGGAAGAAGAGCCGCCACAGCGGACACCACAGCGGAGCGTGGAAGGTGGCGTATGCCGACTTTGTCACCGCGATGATGTCGCTGTTCATTGTGCTGTGGCTGATGAACTCCAGCGAGAAGGTGAGGAACGCCGTGGCCGGATACTTCAACGACCCCAGCGGAACGGCCAGCCTGGTGGGTACGACAATGACCGGAAACGGCGAAACCGTGACGACCGCCGCCAACGACAATCTGCGGAAGCTGAAAGAAAAGCTGGAGCAGGAAATCAAGGCGCGGAAAGACCTGGAAGCGCTCTCAAAGCAGATTGAGATCACGATTACGCCGGAAGGGCTGCGCATCGAATTGCTCGAAGACAAGAACGGGACTTTCTACCAGAGCGGCAGCGCGCGGCTGAGCGACCGGGGGCAGGAACTGCTGGCGCTACTGGCCGAGGAGCTGAAAACGCTGCCCAATCACCTGCTGATTGAGGGCCACACCGACGCCACACAGTACTCCAATGACGCCGATTACAGCAACTGGGAGCTCTCGGCTGACCGGGCCAACGCCGCCCGGCGGCTGATGCAGCGGGACGGCGTGCGCGCAGACCAGGTAACGCAGGTGCGCGGCTATGCCGACCAGCTTCTGCGGGTAAAGAGCAACCCCTACGACCCGTCGAACCGGCGCATCTCCATTCTGGTCAAGAATCAGGAGGGCGCGTTGCCACCGCTGCGTGGCGCGAAGGCTGCGAATGGTCCGCCGGCACAGGTAAACCTTCCATCGCCAGGCGCCGCACGGGCGGGCCATGCTCCGGCAGGTGGAGCGCGCTGACTGGCGGCTGAATCCCGGTGAATTGAAGAAGGACTTGCCATGGTCATGCGGGGATGGTGTAGTCTTGATTGCAAACGGGTAAGCGTTTACTGGAGGATCTTCTGATGACGATCGTGGCCGGGGTCGATTTCGGCACGCTGAGCGTGCGCGTCACACTGGTGGACAGCAAAAAGGGCCCCATCGGCACCGCGTCGGCGCCGTATCCGCTGAATCGCCGCCGGGACGATCCGGATTTTGCTACCCAGTCTCATGCCGACCAGATGGCGGCGCTGGCCGCGGCAACCCGCGAGGCGCTGCGCACCACCGGCGTAAGCGGTAACGACGTTGCAGCCATCGCGCTCGATACAACCGGCTCCAGCGTCATCCCTGTCGGCGAGGGCCTGGAGCCGCTGGACGACTACTATCTGTGGTGCGATCACCGCGCCCACTCTGAGGCCGAGGAGATTACCACGAAGGCCCATGCCATGGGCCTGGAGGCGATTGAGTGGTGCGGCGGCGTCTACTCGCATGAGTGGGGCTTCGCCAAGCTGCTGCACTGGCTCCGCCACAACCCGGAGAAGCGCGCGAAGTTTGTGACCGCGCTGGAGCATTGCGACATGGTGGCGGCCACGCTGTGCGGCGTAAAAACCGTGGCCGGTCTCAAGCGCAGTGTCTGCGCCATGGGCCACAAGTGGATGTGGAATCCCAAGTGGGATGGGCTGCCGCCGGAGGAGTTCCTGGTGGCCGTGGACCCGCTGTTTGCCGGGGTGCGCGCCAAGATGGGCGGCGAGTACCTGACCAGCGACCACCTGGCCGGGCATCTTTCGGCGGAGTGGGCGGAGAAGCTCGGCCTGCGCGCGGGCATTCCCATTCCGGTGGGCGCGTTTGACGCGCACTGGGACGCGCTCGGCTCGAATTGCCGCGAGGGCGACGTGGTGAACGTGGTGGGCACTTCCACCTGCATCATCGCCATGGCCAGCGAAGCGCAACTGGTTCCTGGCGTGTGCGGCGTGGTGCCGGGCAGCGTGCATCCCGCGTATACGGGCATCGAGGCAGGGCTTTCCGCCACAGGCGATATTTTTGAAGCCGTGGCTCGCCGCGCGCAGACGACCGTGGCCGCGCTGTCAGAGGGGCTGGACGCCTACAAGGCAGGGCAGACCGGCCTGCTGCGCCTGAGCTGGGACAACGGTGACCGCACCGTGCTGGTGAATCCCGAACTGGGCGGCGTAACGCTGGGCTGGAACATGGTGCATACGGCGCAGGACGAACTGTTTGCGGCGATTGAAGGCACCGCCTTCCATACGCGCATCATTCTGGAGCGCATGGCCGAGCACGGCGTGCGCGTGGATCGCGTCATCAACGCGGGCGGCATTCCGCAAAAGAGCGAAGTGCTCAACCGGGTGTATGCCAACGTGCTGAACAAGCCGGTGCTGGTGCCCGCGGGTGTTCCCACGAGCCTTGGCTCGGGCATCATGGCGCTGCTTGCGGCCGGTGCGTACAAGACCATCGAAGAGGCGCAGGCCGCGGTCTGTCTGCCGCTGCGCACGGTGCAGCCGGACCCGCAGGCCGCCGCCGTCTACGAGCAGCTCTACCCGCTCTATCGCGACCTTTACTTCGCGCTGGGCACGCGCAATGCGGCTCCGGCTGCGCTGGGCCGGGTGCTGCCCGAGCTGCGCAGAATTGCGGCGCAGGCGCGCAAAGCGGGCTGAGCTTCTCAGCTTCCGCCCGCATCCCTGCATCCCTGCAAGGGTGCGTTCATGGATTGCGGGCAAATACGAATCCATTGTGGCTGAATGAGGCAGGCTGAATCTCAGGCAAAAGTAAAGCGCCGGTGAAGCGTAAGCTTCACCGGCGCATGGGTTATGCGGTTGCTGTCAGCCTAAAAGTCATAACGCAGGCTGAACTGCATGCGGCGCGGCTGTGTCAGCAGTGCGCCGGCCACGCCGAGGTTGCCGCCGGTCAGTTGTGCGCCGATGGAGGCCGGGTCGAAACGCACGGTGTTGGTCGCGTTGTATACCTCCCACGCGAACTTCAGCGCGCCATACTCGCGGATCTTCCAGGTCTTGTCCAGTCCGGGGCTCAGGTCGAAATAGCCATCACCGCGGAAGTTGTTGCGTTGGCCTGCTTCGCCGGGATACGGCAGGCGAATCGGGCCGCCCGTGGCGACGCCGTTGTTGATGCCGTTCGGATCGTCAAAGAACTGCGGAGCGCCGTTCTGGTCGAAGTGGCGGCGCATCTTCACCTTGCCGGTGACCACGCCATAGCTTTCAATCTGCCAGTCAGTGGACCAGCCCGGCTCGTACAGCGAGAAGGGCAGGCCGCTCGACCAGCGCGCAGTGCCGGTTAACTGCCAGCCGCCGATGAAGCCATCAAGGAATTTGTTGGCGCCGCTGAGAACCGTCTTTCCGCGCCCGACAGGCAGCTGATAGACGTAGTCGGCGGTTATCAGGTGGCGCGTGTCGAAGTCCGACGGCGCGCGGTTCAGTTGAGGCTTCCAGGTGTTCAGAATTTCGCTGAACGCACCCGTGCCGTTGCCGGATGAGCCGAACTCATTGCTGCGCTCCGAGTCAGAGCCCATGTCAATGGACTTGGACAGCGTATAGCTGAAGTCCATCTGCAGGCCCCGGCTCATGGGATGGCGCAGAATGATCTGCCCGGCATTGTAGTAGCTGGTGCCGATGCTGGACAGTGCATACAGCGAGGAGAACTGGTCCTGCCAGAACTTGGACTGATAGTTGGCAGGGCACGGGTAATAGTAGGCGCAGAAGAAATCAATATCAGACAACGCGGTGGTGGCGCCAAGGTATCCGCGATAGGGAGCCCACTCATTGTCATAGATGGCCTGCGTTGCGCTTTGGCCCGTGTAGTCCAGATTGGCCATGAAGGGGAAGAGGTTCTCGAAATACTGGATCGGCGCAACGTTGACTAACGATCCGGTGGGATTGCCATTCACGTCATAGGTCAGCCCGCCCACGCCTCCATTTTGATCGACTGTCTTGGACAGTTGAGTGCCGGCCGTATAGTAGTCGCCAGCGCCCTGTGGATCGACGTAGTCGACTGGCTCGGCGAGGTCGAGCTGCTGCAGCAGGTGCCTGCCCAGGCGTCCCACGTAAGCGGTCTCAAGTGTGAAGCCGCCGGGCAATTCGCGCTGGACTGAGAAATCGAACGTCTCAGAGTACGGAGTCTTGATCTTATTGTCGAGACCCCAGGTGATGGCGAAGTTGCCCTGCGGCGCGTAGTACGGGAATGTCTGCGTGGTAGGAGACGCGCCGTTGTTGATAGGCGGCAGTACGTTTCTGCCCATAAACCGTGGAGAGCCGGGATGCGTCGAGGACCCCTCCATCGAGTAGAGTCCGGCAGGGTTGGTGACGGAAGAGCTCATGCCGAAGGAGCCGTTCTGGTCGAAGGTGCTGACCAGCGCTTCGCCGTAGTGGTCATAGTAGATGCCGGCGCCAAGACGAATGGAGGTCTTGTTGTCCGGCGAGTACGCGATGGCCAGTCGGGGAGCGAAGTTGTTCTTCGATTTCGCCCAGTACCCCGGCTTGCCGTAATAGGGTCCGGTTGGCGCAAACTGCAGGTCATCTTCATAGACCTGGCCGGCCTGCGCGGCGGACTCTCTCTTCAGATACCATGCGTGCGTATCGATGGTGGGAGCCACCTGCTGCCCGCTGGTTTCATACGGGGTCTGCAGAATGGTATGGCGGACGCCAAAGGTGACCGTGAGGTTGGGCAGCATGCGCCAGGCATCCTGCACGTACCACTCGAACTCGTTGGCCTTGAAGTGCCGGTCGATGAATGCGCCGTCGGCCAGCAACGTGCCGCTGGTGGCGCTGTCGATCTTGTAGTTGAAGTTGTTGGTGAGCGAGGGCACGGTGCCCAGCAGGTTGGCAAGAGCAACCTGGTAGGAATTCCCAAAGCCACCATTCACCGAAGGCGCCCCAATGGTAGCGTCAGGCTGCGGAATGCTGCCACCCAGCCAATATGGGTTGGTGCTGGCGCCGTTGTAGGAGATGGCGTCGGATGAGTGGTTCTGGTGAATCAGACGCCAGTTGCCGCCGAACTGGAAGTTGTGCTTGCCCTTGCTCCAGCTCAGGTTGTCCACGACGTTATTGACGGGAACGCTGGTAATCGTCGAGCGGGTTTCAGCCGTGGGCGTGGAAATAAAGCGGAAGTCCACATAGTCGCCCTTGCCGACGCCGCTTAATCCGAAGCCCTGCCGGACATATCCGTAGCGAATATCGTTGACGATGGTCGGCGAGATGGTCCAGGTATCGCCCACGGTAAAGCCCTTGCTGTTGTCCACCAGGGCGGTGGACGGGGGCTGCCCAGGGAACTGCTCCACGCCGGCAGTTGTATCCTTCTGCAGGTTGCCGCGAACAAAAATCCGATGCTTGTCCGAGGGCACAAAGTCCAGTTTGACGATGCTGGTGTTCAGGCTCTGCGGAGCAGGAGACGAGAACGAGTACGAGCCTGTGTTGTAGCCATCGCCCAGCACCAGGCCGTTGGCCGCCGGCATGGACGAGAAAAACCCGAGCGCGTTGGGATTGGGGCCGGGGCCGCTCGGATACGCAGTGGTGTTGCAGACCTGGCAGTTCCCATCGATTCCGGCAACCTGCGCGGAGGACAGAGTGACCGTATTGTTGTTGGCGTCAGGATAGAGGAGGTTGCCGGTCCGGTAGGCGGCCGTAGGCACGGTCTGAGTGACCTGCGCGTTCTCCGCCTTGCGGGTGGCCTCATAGTTGGCAAAGAAGAAGAGCTTGTCCTTCTTGATCGGCCCGCCGAACGTGCCGCCGAAGATGTTGCGGATCAGCTTGCCGGGAATATTCGGCAGGCCGCTGTCAAACTGGGCCTGCTTGTTGAACCAGTTGTTGGCGACGGTGAATGTGGGACGGTGGTATTCGTAAGCGGAACCGTGGAATTTGTTGGTTCCCGACTTGGTGACCATGCTGATCTGCGCGCCCGAAGAGCGGCCGGAGTCTGCATTGGAGTTGCCGGTGGTCACGCGGAATTCCTCCACCGAGTCCTGCGTGGCGCGCAGCACGCCCGTAAAGGCGTAGCCATTCACCTGATCATTGTTGTCCACGCCGTCCAGCGTCACGTTGCCCTGGTCGGAGCGGCCGCCGTTGACGGCGCCCTGGCGGCTGTCGGCAGCGGTATTCTGCTCGCCGAGGTACAGCACGCCCGGCTGCAGCGAAAGCAGGTCTGGCACGTTGCGCGTTTCGCTGGGCAGCGCCTGAATCAGCTCATTGTCGGCGGAGTTGCCAATCGAGGCATCCGCCGTGTTCAGCGTCTGCGCCGTTGCGGAAACGTCCACGGTGACTGAACTGGCTTGCACGGTCAGGGTAAAGTCGATCGACGCCGGCTGGTTGACCAGCAGCTCGGCTGTCTTGGTCTGCTCGCCAAAACCCGCGGATGTAACCTTGATGGTGTATTTGGCTGGAGAAATCTGCGTAAAAACATAGGAACCAGAGCTGGTTGAGGTGGTGCTCAAGGTGTTGCCGTTGGCATTGTTCACGAGGGTAACCGTCGCCCCCGGAACGAGGGCGCCGCTGGGATCCTTGATGACTCCGCGAAGGGACGTGGTAGCTGTCTGGCCGAATGCGAGGGTAACGGTGGATAGGATACAAAGAAGCATCCATCCCGCAAGAGATCGTTTCACGGCTGTTCCTCCAAAGGTACTGCGGTGCTTATGGTGCCTTGCGGCTCGTGTACTTTCATGCCTTGCGGCCTTCTTGCGGACCGCTCAGCGCCCGGGGTGCCAGAGTGGCAGGGCCTGCCTTTACGGCTGCTGATTTTGCCGATGGGCAGAGAGTCCCGCCTGCTAGTTCTTCGCTCAGAGACGTCGTCAGCGAAGGCTGTCGTTAATGGGGGGGTGCCTCCATCTTCAGCGCTATTCACTAAAGATTCAATAAAAAACCGCCCTCGTCAATAGAAAACAGTGCAGAAAGCTCATTTTTGAACTGGCGGAAGTTATTGCTGCTGTTGCATTTGCTGCAAATCGATGACGGGTAGGCTGCGTTCGGGCGCCTGCTGGGCGTGCTCCACCAGAACGGACCAGTTGTCGGGAATGGGTAACTTCTTGTCCAAGGCCGGCGGCTGATCGCTGGCCTCCACCTGCACGGCCACATACAGCTCGCTTTCCGTGTTGCCACGAAAGATGCCGTGGGTGGGCGGCACGTCGGCGTAATCCCGCCCGACGGCAGTGCGAATATGGCGGTGATGGGCGACCAGGTTATTGGTTGGGTCAAAACCCACCCAGCCCAGATGCGGCAGCAGGACATCGACCCACGCGTGGGTCGCGTCCGGCGTGGAGCGGTCGTGGTCTTCGAGGCCGCGATACAGGTAGCCGGAAACATAGCGGGCCGGAATGCCCACATGGCGCAGCAGGGCGATCATGGTGTGGGCAAAGTCCTGGCAGACGCCCTTGCCGCTGACGATGGCTTCATCGATGGGCGAGTCAACGCGCGTGGACTTCGGCACGTACTCGAAATATTCAAAGAGCCTGTGGTTCAGCTCGTGCACCAGCATCAGCGGGTCGTCGCGGCGGACAACATCCAGTTGAGAGGCGAGCAGGGTAAGCGCGGGAGTCTTTGCGGCAAAGGTGCTGGGCAGGAGCATCTCCCAGTAGTCGCCGGAATCAATCAATTCGTCGAGCGCGCCCCAGGCTTCGGGCGCCAGAAAGCTGGGCACGTCGGGCAGCACCTGCTGTTCCACAACGGATTCGGCAATGATGACCAGCTGCGTGTGGTCTCCAGGAATGTCGAAGTGCTGCACGTTGTTGCCCAGATGATCACGATACGTGAAGACGCGGCAGCGGGGGCTCACCGAGAGCGAATACGTGAGGCAGTGCTGACTGGAGTCCGAGCGCGGGTGCATGCGCGTTTCCATAATGCTCTCGCTGATGGGCTGCGAGTAGCGGAAGCGCGTCAGGTGCCGTATTGAATAAAAATTCATGCTCGGGCTCCGTTAAACAGCCAGCGCGGACTGGATGGAATAGTGGATGTAGTAGCGGTAGACAAGTTCGTGGATGCGCAGGCACTGCTCGCGTATGGTGTGCAGAAATAGAGCCGCATCGCCGGCCAGAATCTCGCGGATGGATGTGAAGCCGAGCATGGCGCTCAACCGGCCGACGCCCGCGGTCAGCTCATCCGGCGGCCTGCGGCCGCCCGTGCGCTGGATGGATTCGATGGCCTGGCGAACGCCGTCCACGGAATAACGGATGGCGTGCGGAAAGTCGCGATTGAGCAGCAGGAACTCCAGGATGTGGTCGGGCGTGAGATCGGCTGTGTAGACCTGGCAGTAGGCCTCGAAGGCGGTGCAGCAGCGCAGAAGACCCACCTGCTCGAGATACTGGTAGCCGGAATGCTCGCGCTCCGGCGCGCTGAACAGATCAGCCTGGTAGACCTCAAGCAGCGTGGCGGTGGCGTAGGCCCGCTCCAGATAACGGCCCAGGCGGATGAAGTGCCATCCCTGCCCGTGGATCATGGTCGTGTCGGTAACGCCCTTGAAGAGATGAATGCCATCCAGCACCGAGGCCAGCACGTCGCTGATGCTGGAACGGAACTGAGTCACTGCGTGGGGCGAGTGCATCTGGTGATAGAGGCGATTGAGCCGCTGCCACTGCTCGGTCGAAATCTCCTCGCGCACCTGACGGGCATTTTCCCGCGCGGCATCGAGGCAAAAAGTAATGGAAGCGTGGTTCAGTTCGTCGAAGATAAGCCTGCTGGCCATCGTTTCCAGATCGCCGTTCCATTCAATGTCCGGCGGCTTGCCCAGCGAGGCCGCCAGCCGCTGCCAGCGGGCCCCTGCGCTGGTGCCGCTGGTGTCGAGCATCAGGCTCATGGTCACGTCCAGCTGGCGCACAGTGTTCTCCGCCCGCTCCAGATAGCGGCTCATCCAATAGAGGCTGTCGGCAACGCGTGAAAGCATCGTCGTACTCTCCCGAACCCTGTGTCTGACTGCTATTCCAGAACCCATGTGTCCTTGCTGCCGCCGCCCTGCGAGGAGTTGACGACCAGCGACCCCTTTTCCAGGGCCACGCGCGTCAGGCCTCCCGGCACAATGTTGACCTTGTCGCCGAAGAGAATATAAGGCCGCAGATCCACGTGGCGCGGCTCCAGACGATTGCCGATGAGGCATGGAGCGCGGGAAAAATCCAGCGTGGGCTGCGCGATGTAGTTGCGCGGATTTTCCTCTATCTGGCGGGCAAATTCCTCCCGCTGGCGCGCTGTCGAGTGCGGGCCGATCAGCATGCCGTATCCGCCGCTCTCGCCCACCGCCTTCACCACCAGCTTGTCCAGGTTGGCCAGCACGTGCTGGCGCTCCTTCTCGTCGGTCAGCAGGTAGGTCTCCACATTGGGCAGGATGGGATCTTCGTTGAGGTAGTAGCGGATGATGCGCGGCACGTAGGCGTAGAGGGCCTTGTCGTCGGCCAGGCCGGTGCCGAATGCGTTGGTCACCGTGACGTTGCCGGCCCGGTACGCGTTGAACAGACCGGCGCAGCCCAGCGCCGAGTCCGCGCGGAAGATCAGCGGATCACTGAAGTCGTCATCCACCCGGCGATAGATCACGTCCACGCGCTTCAGCCCGTCGGTGGTGCGCATATAGACGATGTTGTCGTGCGTCACCAGATCGCGCCCCTCGACCAGGTCGATGCCCATTTGCCGCGCCAGGTAAGTGTGCTCGAAGTAAGCCGAGTTGAAGACGCCCGGCGTGAGCAGCACAATGTTCGGCTCCGGCCGGCCCTCGGGAGCCAGCGAGCGCAGCGTGGCCAGCAGCAGCTGCGGATAGTGCTCGATGGGCCGCACGCCGGAGCTCTGGAAGAGCTGCGGAAAGGTCCGCTTCATCACGCGGCGATTGGTAAGCATGTAGCTGACGCCGGAAGGCACGCGCAGATTGTCTTCAAGCACCACGAACTCGCCCGTATTCAGACGCAGCAGGTCAGAGCCGACCACCGCGATGTAGACGTTGCGCGGCACCTGCAGGCCGCGCATCTGGCGCCGGTAATGCTTGCAGCTGTACACCAGATCGCGCGGGACCACGCGGTCACTCAGAATTTTGGCATCCGAGTAGACGTCGCGCAGAAAGAGATTGAGCGCGTTGATGCGCTGAGTGAGGCCGCGCTCGATGCGGTTCCATTCCTGGGCCGTAATCACGCGGGGAAGCAGATCGTAGGGGAAGATGCGCTCGGTGCCTTCTTCGCGGCCATAGACGGTAAAGGTGATGCCCTGGGTCAGGAAAGAGAGCTCTGCCGACTGCTTGCACCGCTGCAATTCATCCTGCGGCAGCCGCGCCAGCGTTTCGGCCAACGCCCGGTAGTGCGGGCGCAGTTGCCCATCGGGCTCGCGCATCTCGTCGAAGGCGTGGTCCAGCGGATAGTCTCCGTAGAGCGCTTCGACTTCCGCTGGATGGCCGGCGCTCATAGGGAGGTGTACATCTCCTTTGCCTTGAATTCAGGGCCCTGACAGCGGATGGACTGCGGCCTGCCGGGCAGATGCGCGCACGTCCTGCTGCGATCTTTGAGCCGGTTCCGATTGTACCCCGTTCTATTGCTTGTATCAGCCGGCGCATAAAGGACCCATGAGGAATGCGGTCGAGGCCTACCCTTTACCGCGCTTTGAGCCGTGTCCGCACAGCCTCCGCCTTTTGCGCGCAAGAATCTGACTGGTGGTGCGGCACGGGGCTTCGCTTCGAGCGCCCGTCTGCTGTACCCTGAATCCCTCAGGAGACTCCAGCTTCGATGCTTCATCTGCGCCTGCATCTCGCCGCTCCGGCCATTCTTGCTCTTGCCTTCACCGCCCTCCAAGCCCAGCAGCCAGCCCCCAAAGAGGACTACGTCCGCGCGCATTACACCAAGTATGAGTTCCTCATTCCCATGCGCGACGGCAAGCACCTCTTCACCGCGGTCTACGTTCCCAAAGATGCATCCCACGGCCCGTATCCATTTCTGATGGACCGCACGCCGTACAGCGTGGCTCCCTACGGCGAGGATCAGTACCCGAAGCAGTTGGGACCGTCCGACGAGTTCGAGAAGTCCGGCTACATCTTCGTCTATCAGGACGTTCGCGGGCGCTGGATGAGCGAGGGCACGTTTGTGGAGATGCGTCCGCACATCGACGACAAGAAATCTCCGCAGGATGTGGACGACGCCTCGGACACCTACGACACCATCGAGTTTCTGCTCAAGCACGTGCCGGATAACAACGGCAAAGTGGGCATCTGGGGTATCTCTTATCCTGGGTTCTATACGTCGGCGTCGATGATCGATTCGCACCCGGCGCTCGTCGCCGCCAGCCCGCAGGCGCCCATGACAGACCTCTTCCTGGGCGATGACGGCTATCATGGCGGCGCGTTTATGCTGTCGGCAAACTTTGGTTTCTACGCGCCGTTCTTTCGTCCGCAAAAGAATCCAGTCTCTCCAAAGCCAATGGCGCGGTTTGATTTCGGCACGCCGGACAGTTACAGCTTCTATCTGCAGGCGGGTAACATCACCAACCTCGACACGCTCTATTTGAAAGGCTCCAACTGGCTCTTCAGCGACCAGTTCAAGCACGACACCTATGACGCCTACTGGCAGTCGCGCGATCTTTCGCGCCACATGAAGAATGTGCGCTGCGCGGTGCTCGTGGTGGGCGGCTGGTATGACGCCGAAGACCTGATGGGTCCCTACCGCACTTTCTACGCCATCAACAAATTCAATCCCGCGACAACCACCACGCTGGTGGAAGGGCCGTGGGTGCACGGCGGCTGGGCGCGCAGTGAGGGCGACCACCTGGGCGATGTGCAGTTCAACTCAAAGACCGGCGAATACTTTCGCGCCAACATCCAGTTCCCTTTCTTCGAGCACTACCTGAAAGGAAAAGGCGCGGCGCAGCCCAAGGCCGTGGTGTTTGAGACCGGCACCAACGTATGGCGCAGCTTTGACGCCTGGCCGCCCAAGGCCGCCAGGGCAAAGACGCTCTATTTTCACGCCGGCGGCAAGTTGAGTTTCGACGCGCCTCCAGACACCGCGGGCGTGGACCAGTATGTGAGCGACCCTGACCACCCCGTGCCCTTTGTGGGCTACACCACAGACACTGTGCCGCAACGCTACATGGTCGATGACCAGCGCTTCGCCAGCTACCGGCCCGACGTGCTGGTATATGAAACCGACCCGCTGCAGGAAGATGTAACGATCGCCGGCCCCATCTCTCCCAAATTGAAAGTAGCCAGCACAGGCACAGACTCCGATTTCGATGTGAAGCTGATCGATGTGTATCCGGCAGACTTTCCTGACCCGGAAGATACATCGCACGGCAACAAGCGCATTCTGGATGCGCCGCCTCTGCACATGGGCGGCTATCAGCAGTTGCTGCGCGGTGAACCATTTCGTGCGAAGTTCCGTAACAGCTGGGAGAAGCCGGAGCCTCTGGTACCCGGCAAGCAAACCGAGATTGATTTCCAGATGCCCGACCTCTTCCACACCTTCCGCCGCGGCCATCGCATCATGGTCCAGGTGCAGAGCTCCTGGTTCCCTTTGACCGACCGCAATCCGCAGACCTTTACTGACATCCCTTACGCCAGACCTGACCAATTCCAGAAGGCGACCGAGCAGGTGTTTCGCCAGAAGGATGCAGCCTCAGGCGTGGAGGTGCTCGTTATGCCGCAGCCGTAGCAACAACAAATCGGCGCGGCCGCTTGGCAAATGGAGTCCTCGATGCTACCTCATTCTTTTCGCAATGCGCTGCTGTTGGCCGCCGCTATGCTGCTGGCCTCGTCTTCTGTGATCCACGCCGAAGAAGGCATGTGGACCTTTGACAACCCGCCGCTGAAGGAACTGGCGGCCAAGTATAACTTCCATCCCACGCAGGCCTGGCTTGACCATCTGCGACTCTCCAGCGTGCGGCTCAACGACGGCGGATCGGGTTCGTTTGTCAGTCCTGACGGCCTGCTGCTGACCAACCATCACGTGGCGCGCGGCCAGTTGCAGAAGAACTCGACGGCTGAGCGCGACTACCTGAGCACGGGCTTTTACGCCGCCACGCCTGCCGAGGAAATGAAGTCGCCCGACCTTGAAGTGAACGTGCTGGTGGGCATGCAGGACGTGACCGCGCGCGTGCAAGGAGCAGCCAAGGGTATTGCCGACGAAGCCAGGGCGCTGAAGGACCGCGACGCCGAGATTGCCGCGATTGAGAAGGAAAGCAAGGACAAGACCGGCCTGCGCTCCGACGTGGTCTCTCTCTACCACGGCGGCGAGTACTGGCTCTACCAGTACAAGGCATACACCGACGTGCGGCTCGTGTTTGCGCCGGAACAGCAGGCTGCATTTTTCGGCGGCGACCCGGATAACTTCACGTATCCGCGTTATGACCTGGACATGGCTCTGTTTCGCGTCTACGAAAACGGCAAGCCGCTGCACACCGACAACTATCTGAAGTGGAGCGCCAAGGGCGCGCAGCCCGGCGAGCTGATCTTCATCTCCGGCAATCCTGGCTCAACCTCGCGCGCGGATACGGTGGCGCAGTTGATGGTCGAGCGCGACGTTGTCGAGCCCGCAATCATCGAGTACCTCAAGCGCCGCATCGCCGCCGCGCAGCAGTTTGCCGCGCAGGGCCCGGAGCAGGCGCGGCTCGTCGGCAGCACCATCTTTAGTCTGCAGAATGGTCTCAAGGTGTATGTGGGTCGCTCCGAGGCGCTGGCAGACAAGGCCATTATGGCGAAGAAGGAGGCCGATGAGGCTGATTTCCGCAAGAAGGTCGCGGCCAATCCGGAGTGGCAGAAGGAGTGCGGCGGCGCATGGGACACGATTGCACGCGTGGAAGAACAGATCAAGCCGCAGATCAAAGGTCAGTTCTTTCGGCGAACAGACAGCCAGCTCTTCGGCATCGCCCTGCAGATCGTGCAGTACGTCGCCGAAGTGAAGCGGCCCGATGGCGACCGTCTGCCCGGATACCACGACGCGCAGCTCGAATCACTGCGCTTCCGGCTGCTTTCACCGGCAAAGATTTATCCCGCCACCGAGAAGCTGTACATGACCACGGCGCTCGACCTGGCGCAGGAGAAACTCGGCAAAGACGATGCCTATGTCCAGGCCATCGTGCAGGGAGATGGCGTGGATCAGGCAGTGAATTCGCTGGTGGATGGAACAAAGCTGGCAGACGCGGCCGCGCGCAACGCACTTCTCGAAGGCGGCGAGACAGCCGTGGCGGCCTCGACCGATCCCATGATTGAGGCCGCGCGGCGCGTGGACCCGATCGTGCGCGAAATGAATCGCCACCTGCGCGACACCATCTCCAGCGTGCTCACGCCGGCGGAAGAGAAGCTGGGCAAGGCGAGTTTCCTCGTCTACGGCAAGGACGTGTATCCGGACGCCACCTTCACTCCGCGCCTGAGCTATGGCACCGTCAAGGGCTATCCCTACAACGGCACCATTGCTCCACCCTTCACCACGTTCTATGGGCTCTATGACCGCGCGGCCAGCTTCAGCAACAAGCCGCCCTTTGACCTGACGCCGAAAGAAGCAGCAGGGCTGGGCAAGCTGGACCTGAGCACGCCGCTCGACTTCGTTTCGACAGGCGACATCATCGGCGGCAACTCCGGCTCGCCCGTGGTCAACCGCGAAGGAGAACTGGTGGGCCTCATCTTCGATGGCAACATCGAGTCGCTGGCCGGAGATTTTGTCTATGACGGCGAAAAGAACCGCGCCGTTGCAGTGCATTCAGCAGGCATGATCGAGGGCCTGCGCAAACTCTACGACGCCGGCGCACTGGCCGATGAACTGAAAGGCAAAAAGTAGCGCCGCTGCAACGCGAAAAGAGCCGGGGAAGTCCGCGTGGATTTCCCGGCTCTTTTCATTGCGCTCATGCGGCATCGATCCGGCTCTGAGTGTGCCGCGCAGAGAAGAGATACTTCAGCTTCCTGCCGGTTCTTCCGCGGCGGCTTGCCGCGGCCCGTCCAGCGACGGCAGCACAAGAGCCATCAGCAGGAGCGCGGCGGGGAGAATCAGCAGGCCCACGCGCAGGCTGCCGGTTTGAGAGGAAATCCACCCTGCTATCCACGGCAGCACGGATCCGCCAAACCCGGCCGTAGCCAGCACCCAGCGCGCGTCCGAGGTGCGGCGCCCGCGGGCAAGCGCACCGGCAATAATCAATGGATAGATGGGAGCAAGCGCCGCGCCCAGCAGGAACATGGCTATGGCGCCTCCGGCGAGACCAGGCACGCCGGCCAGAAGCAACGCCGCAGCCAGAGCCACTGCCACCGCGACACGAAAAACCTGCGCTGGCCGGACACGCAGCAACAGAAGCGAAGAAAATCCGCGCGTCCCCAGAAATCCCAGCCAGTAGAGCGAGGAAGCGGCTGCCGCCAGCACAAAGCCGCTGCCGGCCATGCGCAGCGCGTAGGTTGAGAGCCACGTGGCTGCGGTGTTCTCCATGCCAACCTGGAGAAACGCAGCCAGAGCAAAGACGATGATGAAGCGGAGATTGGTGAAGCCGTCTGTTGCGCGATGGGCGCGCGCGGCCTCGGGAGCATCTTCAATCATCAGCCAGCACGCCAGCGCTGCGGCAGCAGCCGGCACAGCCAGCACCACGTAAGCCGCACGATAGCTGTGATGCGCGAGCACCCGCGCAGCCAGCAGCGGCGCCGCCAGCGCACCGGCGCTCCAACTGAAGTTGAGAAATGTGAGAATAGGAGCGCACCGCTCGGGAAAGTTCCGGCCCGCAAACAGGTTGATGGCCGACATGGGAACTCCGGCGCTGATGCCCAGCAGCAGAAAGAGCGGCGCGAGCAGCGAGCGGCCAGCCACTGCAATGCCGAGGCAGCAGACCGTCATCCCCATGAATCCCAGGGCCATGGCGCGCGCATAGTTGCCGCGGCAGAACAGCGCGCCAAGCGACGTCCCCGCAAAGTAGAGCAGGAACATCAGGCCCGACTCGTTGTCATTCAGATGAAACGACGACGCCAGCGACGGCAGCAGAGGACCGCCCACGGCTTGTATCACGCCCGTAAGCGCAAAGGCGGGATGCAATACGGCCAGTGTTCGCCCGGCGGAGTTCCCGGCGCCTGACCGCATCGGGCTCAGCTCCGTTTTCCGCGGGCACGCCGCGGATTGGGCGGACAGGTGGACTCGCGAATCACCAGTTCAGGATGGATCGGCACCACATCAGGAAACGTCGCCTGCCCGCGAATCCTCTGCAGCAGAATGCGCGCCGCCACCCTGCCCATCTGCACCAGCGGCTGGCGAATTGTGGTCAGGCTGGGGTTGTGGAAGGCCGCGCTTTGAATATCGTCGAAGCCCACGACGGAGACGTCGGACGGCACGCGCAGGCCGTGATCCATCAAGGCGCGGATCGCTCCAATGGCGGAGACGTCGTTGTAGCAGACAAGCGCGGTAAAGTCGACTCCGCGCTGCAGCAGTTCATTGGCCGGCTCGTAGCCCAGCTCAGGCGTTGAAGCCCGCAACTGCAGTTGCACGGTCAGTTCAGGCAGCACAGCAATCTTCAGCTCTCGCGCCACCGCCATCAGGCACTCCCAGCGATCATCGGCGTCGGAGCTGTGACTGCCTCCGCGCATAAACGCAATCTTGCGGTGGCCCAGCTGGTGCAGATGGCGCAAGGCCAGCTCAGCCGCGCGCCGCTGGTCCAGCACCACGTTGGTGACGCCTTCGATCTTGCGATGGCCGGCCACAACCACCACCGGCAGATTCAGACTTTTTTCCAAGATGGTGTCGATCAGGATGAATCCCTCAACCGAGCGGTCCATCAGCAGGCGCGGATATTCCTCGATGAGGTCGGCCTTGCGGCGATGGCTCGCCGTCAGGTAGAAGTAGCCCTCCTCGATCAGGAACTCCTCCACGCCGGAGAGCACCTGCGTGGCGTAGTTGTCGCTCAGTTCCGGTACCAGAACGCCCACAGTAAAGGTCTGCCGCTTGCGCAGGGAGCGCGCGTAAAAGCTCGGCCGGTAGTCGAACTTGGCCGCCGCCTCGGTGACCCGGTCGCGCGTCTCCTGCGGAATGGACCGCACGCCCGGAGCATTGTTCAACACCAGCGAGATCGTTGCCGGAGACAGGTTCAGGTATTCTCCCAGCGTGCGCAGGCTGATGGGTTGCCCGGTGGGCGGAACTGCACCTTGCTTCGTTCGCTTTGCCATGCACTCCTGTTGTAACACTCCGGGCGCGCTATTCGCTCTGTTTTCAGCCGGATTGATGGCTCACTGCCTGCCCCGAGCCGCGCGAAAGGCGGATTCTACGGTAAACTGGGGAGCAGAGGGCCTTGCCCGCCGCGGAGGGATGGGTGAGCGGTTGATACCGGCGGTCTTGAAAACCGTTGTGCCTGAAAGGGTACCGGGGGTTCGAATCCCTCTCCCTCCGCCATTTCCTCGAATTCATCTAAAACTTAGACAAGGCCTACGAGCTTCCGGCACTTTCCGGGCCTGTTCGCGGGCATTCGGCGCCTGAAGCGGACCGGAGAAATTTCTTCGCCGTCCGCGATTCCTGGACATTTCGAGCGATACCCCACGCTCCCCAGATGCCAACATAGCGGCCATCAAACGAGACAGCATCGCTGAAATGAGTGAAGGCGTCCGTTGCCGTTTCGCCCGGGACCTTGTCGCCGATCCTCACCAGAGGCGTAAGCGCCAGGGCAGCCGTGCTGGGCGCAGAGTGGATGCCGAGGTCAATCTTTATCCGCAGTTACAGTGAATGCCTTCGCACCGTATAGCTGTACCTGGCTGTCTTGAAAGATGTCTTAAAACTTGGGCGTTGTCCTGGCTTCTGTCAAGGAAACTGGACGCGCTGTCGGGCGAAGTTCGGCACTGCCCTGCCTGCTCATTCCTGAACCAGGCCGCGCGCGCCGCTTTTGTCGTGAAAGCATCCGGCAGGGGCTTGCAGCAGGCCGCCGGACCGCTGGAGCGCGGCGTATGTATCTTCCTGTAAGATGTCGGAAACCCAGGCCAAGCGCCTCGCCGGAAGTCTGCTCAAAAACAACGCCACGCCCATCTCGACCCATTGCAGTTCTGCGATCCCGCAAGGGGTCGCAAAGATGTTTCCCCGCTTTCGGGCAAGCTGGCATCAGACATCGCAGGCGGAGCAGCACGCGCTGGAATCAAAAGACAGCATGCGGAGAGAACCATGAACACAGTCGAATTGCTGATAGGCGGACGCTCCATCCCGGCCAGGGGCGGCGCAACGTACGATCGCAAAGATCCCTTCACCGGAGAGGTCGCATCGCGCGCAGCGGCGGCATCGGTTGAAGACGCGGATGCCGCTGTCGCGGCTGCGCAGGCCTCTTTCCCCGCATGGAGCGCTCTGCCCGCAACGGAGCGGCGCGCCCGCTTGAACGCGGCTGCGGATGAGCTCGTCGCGCTCACGGGCGAGTTCATTGCCACCGGCATATCGGAAACCGGCGCGACAGGCGGCTGGTACGGGTTCAATGTGATGTTCGCCGCTTCAATGCTGAGAGAAGCCGCCAGCATGACAACGCAGGTAAGCGGTGAAGTGCTGCCCTCCGACGTACCCGGCAATATCGCGCACGCGGTGCGCCGTCCCTGCGGCGTGGTGCTGGGCATCGCGCCGTGGAATGCCCCCGTGATTCTCGGCGTGCGCGCGGTTGCCATGCCGCTCGCCTGCGGCAACACGGTGGTGCTCAAGGCATCGGAGACCTGCCCTGGCGTGCATCGCCTGATTGGTGATGCTCTGCAGCGCGCAGGCCTGGGCGACGGCGTGGTGAGCGTCGTGACCAACGCGCCGGCGGACGCGGCGGTCATCGTCGAGCGCATGATCGCTCATCCCGCTGTGCGGCGCGTCAACTTTACCGGATCGACCGCGGTGGGGCGCAAAGTGGCGCAGACGGCTGCGAAATTCCTGAAGCCCGTGCTGCTGGAACTGGGCGGAAAAGCCCCGCTGCTCGTGCTCGATGATGCGGATCTCGATGCCGCCGCGGCCGCCGCGGGCTTTGGCGCATTCGCGAATCAGGGCCAGATCTGCATGTCCACGGAACGCATCATCGTCGACCGCAGCATTGCCGATGCGTTTGTGGAGAGACTGGCAGCGCGCATGCAGAACATTTGCGCCGTTGACCCGCGCAGAGCCGACGCAGTCCTCGGCGCGATGGTCAGTGCGGAAGCTGCTGCGCGCATTCACGCGCTGATTGCCGACGCAACCGCCAATGGAGCCCGCCTCGTGCTTGGTGGAGAGGCAAATGGAACTCTGGTGCAGCCGACGATTCTCGATGGCGTCACGCCGGAGATGCGCCTCTATTCCGAAGAGTCCTTTGGTCCTGTGGTTGCCATCCTTCGCGTCAGCGGAGACGAGGAGGCAATTCAGGCCGCCAACGATACGCCCTACGGCCTCTCCGCCGCCGTCTTCAGTCGCGACACTGCGCGCGGCCTGGCTGCCGCCGCCCGCATCGATTCCGGCATCTGCCATGTAAACGGACCAACAGTTCACGACGAAGCAAACATGCCCTTTGGCGGCGTGAAGGACAGCGGCTACGGCCGGTTCGGCGGCACGGCTGCAATCGCTGAGTTCACCGATCTGCGCTGGATTACGGTGCAGACTGCGCCGCGGCACTACCCGTTCTAGGGCCTGTTCACACTACCCGGGTGGATGGCGTTACGAGCGAAAATGCGGTCAGACGAGACCGAGCCCGCAGGCTGTGGCGGGCCCACCGTCAAGGGAGAGAACGAAGTATGGCCGGATTTTCGCCGTAACCCGAAGGGACGGGGCCAATTTCCCTCATCTCTTCGTCAACCGTCGCCAGCAGACTCCCGGTATGCGTCGCTCCCCACTCCTCGATATGAGAAAAATTGGCTCCCGTCGCCACCGCCCGGGTAGTGTGAACAGGCCCTGGCCGCCCGCCCCATCGCGGCTAACATTCCATTGGAAGCCCGACGTAATTCTCCGCCAGCGATGCGGCCGCCGCCCGAGAGCCTGTCAGATACTCCAACTCTGCGATCTGCAGCCGGCGCTCAAACGGGCTCGCGTCTTCGAAGCGATGCAGCAGCGAGGTCATCCACCAGGAAAACCGCTGCGCCTTCCACACGCGGCGAAGACAGACGGCGGAATACTGTTCAAGCCGCGCGCTGGAATTGTCCTTGTAGCAGGCCCGCATCGCCTCGGCAAGCACACGCACATCGGCCATGGCAAGGTTCATTCCCTTCGCTCCGGTAGGAGGAACAATGTGCGCCGCATCCCCGGCGAGATACACCCGGCCATATTGCATCGGCTCGATCACATAGCTGCGCATCCAGGTAATTCCCTTCTGCAGCACGCGCCCTTCCTGCGGACGCCATCCGTCGGCACAACCAAGACGAGTGTGCAACTCGCTCCAGATGCGGTCATCGCTCCAGTCGTCGATGTCTTCATCCGGCCTGCATTGCAGATAGAGACGGGTCAGGGCGGGCGACCGCATGCTGTAAAGCGCAAAGCCGCGGTCGTGATACATGTAGAGAAGTTCTTCGCGCGTGGGAGGAGCCTCGGCAAGAATTCCCAGCCATGCAAATGGGTAGGTGCGCTCGTAACCGGTCAGAGCGCCGTCTGGAATCGACGGGCGGCTGATGCCATGGAAGCCATCGCATCCGGCGATGTAGTCGCAATGAATCTCATCTGCCTCGCCCTCGCGCTCGCAACGCAGAAACGGCCGGGGACCGTCGATAGCGTGCAGGCTCACCGTGCCGCACTCGAAGCGCATGTCTCCGCGATCGGCTATACGGCGGGCAATCAGATCCTTCACCACTTCATGCTGTCCATAGACGGTCACCGCCTTGCCGTTGGTCAGTTCCGACAGCGGAATGCGATGGCGCACGCGGTTGAGCCCCAGTTCAATGCCCTCGTGCCGCATGCCCTCCTTGTCCAGCCTTGATGCGACACCGGCGCTCCGCAGCATGTCCACACTGCCTTGCTCCAGCACTCCGGCGCGAATTCGCTCTTCGCAGTACTGCCGCGATCGTGTCTCCAGCACGACGGAATGAATGCCATGAAGTTGAAGCAGGTGCGAAAGCATGAGGCCGGCCGGCCCTGCGCCCACAATGCCGACCTGAGTCTGAGTACGATGCACTATGTGTCCTTTGTCGTTGCTTCGTGCCCGTCCAGTTCGTCGAACACGCCCTGCGCAATATGGAAAGCCGAGTTCGCCGCAGGCACACCGCAGTAAATCGCGCACTGCAGCAGAACTTCCTTGATCTCGTCGCGGGTCACGCCGTTATTGGACGCGGCGCGAAGGTGCAGGCGAAGCTCTTCGGTCCGGTTCAGAGCAACCATCATGGCGATGATCAGCAGGCTGCGCGTAGACCGCGCAAGACCGGGCCTGGTCCAGATTTCGCCCCATGCATAACGCGTGATGAGGTCCTGGAACTCGCGGCTGAAGTCATGGGCGGCAGCCTGCGCCTTGTCCACATGCGCATCGCCCAGCACGGCCATGCGCACTGCCATACCCGCGTCATGGCGCGCTTGATCATCCATCGTCAACTCTCCTGTCCGCCAAGGAATTTGAGAGCGGCGCGGCTGAATTCGTCCGCCTGCTCAACCGCCGAAATGTGCGCCGCCGGCAGTTCCACATACGATGCCTGCTGCATGCTCATCGCCAGAAAACGTCCCGCGCTGGGCGGCGTGGCAACATCGAATGTGCCAGCCACAACAAGCGATGGTGTCTGAATGCAGTGCAGGCTGGCGGTGAGGTCCATGTCCCGGATCGCCTCACAACAGCGGGCGTATCCCTCTGCGGACATTGCCGTCAACGTCGTTCTCATCGCCTCCACACGCGCCGCAGATGCTTCTCGAAACTGCGGTGTGAACCATCTCTCAAGCACTTCATCCGCAACGGACTCCATGCCATCCGTCAGCACGCGTTCGATGCGCAGGTTCCAGGTCTCGCAGGTGCCGATGCGCGCGGCGGTATTGGCCAGAATCATTTTGTCCATGCGCTCCGGCGCGTTCGCGCCGAGCCAGATGCCGATCATGCCACCCAGAGAAAGTCCGCAGAAGAAACAGCGCTGCAAGCCAAGATCGTCCAGCAGCGCAAGAACATCGCTGCCCAGGTTCGCCACGGTATACAGGCCGGGCGGCACGCTGCTCTTTCCGTGCCCGCGCATGTCGTAGCGAAGAATGCGATACTGTTCCGCCAGCGCCGGGAGCGCGTCATACCACATCGTCATGTCCGTGCCGAGAGAATGCGACAGCACCAGCACGGGCCTGTCTTCCGGGCCATCGAACCTGTAGTGCAGCCGTACTTCTGCAAGATCAGCGTACGGCATCCGTCTCTCCCAGCACCCGGTCAATGAAACGTTGCGCGCTGCCAAGATAGTTGCGTGGATCCAGCAGTTGACCGATCTCCTCTTCACTCAGGTGCTCGCGAATCTCGGGCATGGCAAGGAGGATTTCGCGCAGGTGGCGATGCTCTGCAAGAGCGAGTTGCGTGGCGCGATGAATCAGTTCATGCGCGTGTTCTTTGCCCATGTGGCGGGCCAGCGCGGCGCTTACGGCCTCAGACAGCGCGAGACCGCGCGTCTGATCAAGATGCGCCGCCATCTGCCCGGGAAAGACTTCCATTCCCCTTGCGATCTCAAGTGTGCGGTCCAGAGCAGCCGCAGTCAGCCGGAAGATTTCCGGATAGACTTCCCACTCCGCCTGCCAGTTGCCCACGCCGCGCTCATGTTCCTGCGTCATCGCCGCGAGCAAGGTTGACACCAATCCCGGAATGCGCGCGGCAGCGGCAAGGATCACAGCCGAAGCCACGGGGTTGCGCTTGTGCGGCATGGTGGACGATCCGCCGCGCCCCTCCGCTCCCGGCTCCAAAACCTCCGCGACCTCCGTCTGCATCAGCAGCGAAACATCCCGCGCGACTTTGCCCAGCGTGCCTGCAAGCATTCCAAGTGCGGCCGCCACTTCTACCAGATTGTCGCGATGCGTGTGCCACGGCAGCTCAGCTTCCTGCAGCTCGAGCTTTTGCGCGACAGCCGCGGAGACAGCAGCCCCATCGCTTCCGAGCGCTGCGAGCGTGCCGACAGCGCCGCCAAACTGCAACACCAAAGCTCGCGTGGCGACAGCCTCAAGCCGCTGCCGGTGGCGGCGCAGAGCAGCGAGCCATCCCGCAATCTTCAGTCCAAGGGTCACTGGCGGACCGTCCTGCAGCCATGTGCGACCAGCCAGAATCGTGCCCGCGTGTGCGCGAACCTGTCTTGTCAGGCTCTTGTCCAACTCTGCGATATCCGCAAGAATCAACGCGATCGCTTCGCGCATCTGCAGCACCAGCGCCGTGTCCAGCACATCCTGGCTCGTTGCCCCGAAATGAACTGAGCGTGCCGCCTCCTCGTGGCGCTCGCGCACCGCCGCGGTAAGCTGACGTACAAAAGGAATGGCCAGATTGCCGGCCTGTCTCGCCTCCAGGAAGAGCGACGGCACATCGACAAACGCGGCGTCGAGAAACGGCTCTATCGCCGCACCCGCGCCTGCATGCGCCAGCCCGGCCGACTCCAGCGCCGCGCTCAATGCCCACTCAAATCGCGTCATCTGCCGGAGTTGATGGGCGACAGAAAACACCCGGTCCATTTCAGGCGTGGAGAACAGCGGCGAGATTGAATCGGTAGCCATAGTCGGATGCTGTATTTCTACCACGCGAAGAAGACCGTTTCATCATCGCCCTGCAGAACGACATTCCATTCCAGCGTGCCGGGCCTGTGCGAGTCACGCTCCGCGATGAGCGTGCGCCTGCGCTTTTCCGGTATCGACTGCAGGACCGGGTCGGAGCTGTTTGCCGCTTCGTCAGGAAAATACATGCGCGTGATGAGATGACGCAGCAGACCGCGCGCGAAGACCAGCACCGCGATATGCGGAGCCTGCCGAATCCCCGACTCGCCCGGCACAGCGCCGGGCCGCACAATCGTGAATCGAAAGCTGCCCTCGTCGTCCGTGGCTGCGCGCGTAAAGCAAGCGGGACGGCCGGAAGCGTCCGGCAATCCCGCGTCGTAGCGTCCATCTCTGTCGGCGTGCCAGATCTCGAGCATGGCATCGGAGACCGGAACGCCGTTGGCGTCGATCACCGTGCCATGCACGGTCACGGTGTCCACATCCGCTGCGCGCTGCGCGTCGCTGTCGCACAGATGCTGCAGGCCGATGCGGAAGTACGGCCCCACGGTCTGCGACCCGCTCGGAGTGAGTTTCATTTGCGCGGCTCCTCAAACGGCGTATCCTGCGACCCGCGCAGAACAATGTCAAACGAATACGCGAGCGCATGCTCCGGCTCTGAGCGGTTCATGTCCAGTTGCGAAATCAGGCGATTGCGCGCTTTCTCATCCGCGATGCTGTTGAAGATGGGGTCAAGCGGCTGCAGCGGATCACCCGGAAAATACATCTGCGTAACCAGCCGCGAAAGAATGCCCGCGCCAAACAACGAGAAATGAATGTGCGCCGGCCGCCATGCGTTGTGATGATTCTTCCACGGATACGGGCCGGGCTTGATGCTCCTGAACAAATAGTATCCATGCGCATCGGTGATGGTTCTGCCCGCCCCGGAGAAGTTTGGATCGAGCGGCATGTTGCACTGGTCGACTTTGTGCCGGTAGCGTCCGGCTGCATTCGCCTGCCACACTTCCACCAGCGCATGCGGCACAGGGCGTCCATCTTCATCGAGCACGCGGCCTTGCACAATAATGCGCTCGCCGATAGGGTCGCCCCCGTGATGTGCGGCCAGATCGTGATCGAGCGCGCCGACAATATTGTGGCCGAAGACCGGCCCGGCGCACTCCGCCAGCGCCTGCGGCAGAAGAACCAGCGGCATGCGCGGCGATCGCACCACCGACGAAAGGTAGGGCGGATAGTGGAAGTCGGGCTGCGTACCGGGCGCCGGCGTTTGAACCATGCGCATATCAACCATGGCGAATGTCTCCTAAACTCGTTCCATCGCCAGCGCAATTCCCTGGCCTACTCCGATGCACATGGTTGCAAGCGCGCGTGTTCCGCCGAACTTTTCCAGCTGATGCGCCGCTGTCAGAGCGAGCCGCGCGCCGCTCATCCCCAGCGGATGTCCAAGAGCGATCGCTCCGCCTGTTGCATTCACGTGTTCCGCATCCTCAGGCAATCCCAACTGGCGCAGACAGGCAAGAGCCTGGCTGGCAAAGGCCTCATTCAGTTGAATCCAGTCGAAACTTCCTATGGTGAGGTTGAGCCGCGCGAGCAGCTTCTGCGTGGCAGGCACTGGCCCAATGCCCATGATGCGCGGTGGAACGCCTGCAGTCGCCATGCCCAGTATGCGTGCGCGCGGCTTCAGCCCATGCTGCTTCACCGCTTGCTCGGATGCAAGAATCAGCGCCGCGGCTCCATCGTTGATGCCTGATGCGTTGCCCGCGGTGACTGTTCCCGCTGGCTGCAGCGGCTTGAGCCTTGCAAGCGCCTCGGGCGTAGTGTCCGGGCGGGGATGCTCATCCCTGGATACCGATACTGCGGCCTTGGGGCCGCGCACCTCAACCGCAACAATCTCCTCGGCAGAGAATCCATCTGCCGCAGCCTTCGCCGCGCGCATCTGGCTGCGATAGGCAAACGCATCCTGCGCTTCACGCTCGACGGCGAAATCCCTGGCGACGTTGTCGCCCGTCTCCGGCATCGTGTCCACGCCATACCGCGCCCGCATCTGCGGGTTCACAAATCGCCATCCGATCGTGGTGTCATGCATCTCAACACCGCGCTGAAAAGGCGACTCGGCCTTGCCCATCACGAATGGCGCGCGCGACATGGACTCAACGCCGCCCGCGATGGCAAAGTCAATCTCGCCGGCGGCAATGGCGCGCGCAGCCGTGCCAACGGCGTCCAGCCCCGAGCCGCACAGCCGGTTCACCGTGACGCCCGCAATCGAGTCCGGCAAGCCCGCAAGCAGCAGAGCCATGCGCGCTACGTTGCGGTTGTCCTCTCCCGCCTGATTGGCGCAGCCCAGAATCACCTCGTCCAGCCGCGACCAGTCCGCACCAGGATTGCGCGCGATGAGCGCCTGAATTGGCGCGGCGGCCAGATCGTCCGCGCGGACGCTTGCCAGCGCGCCGCCGTAACGCCCAATCGGCGTGCGCGCTGCGTCGCAGAGAAAGACACGGTTCATGAAGAGATCTCCACCACGCCATGGGCCGCCGCGGTTCGCGCCTGCAGGGCGCGCAGAGCTTCCAACTCCTGCGCTGCCGGTGGCGCTGTCTCAATGCAGTCCGGACTGAAACGAATATCCCAGCCGGTGTTCAGGCGAATCTGCTCGCGCGATGCGCCAGGATGAATCGTGGTCACGGTAAGCTCGCGGGATTCTGGATCGGGCCGCAGAATGCAGAGATCCGTAATAACCGCGACCGGCCCGCGCCCCTGGATGCCTGCGCGCTCCCGCGCATCGCCACCCGTCAGGAAGCCGGCCGAAGTGATGAAGTCGAGCTGCTTCACAAAGCTTCTCCGCGACTGCTTGACGATGATCAGCACTTCCTTTGCCGCGGTGCTGATCTCCGGCGCGCCGCCCGCTCCAGGCAGCCGCACCTTCGGCCTGTGATAATCGCCGATCACGGTTGTGTTGATGTTGGCATAGCGATCAAGCTGGGCTGCGCCAAGAAAGCCCACATCGACGCGCCCGCCTTGCAGCCAGTAGCGAAAGATCTCCGGCGTGGATACGACCGTATCCGCGGTCTCCGCAAGGTTGCCGTCGCCGATTGAAAGCGGAAGCACGGACGGCTTTGCGCCGATAGGGCCGGATTCGTAAATCAGCACAGCATCCGGAGCATGCAGCAGGCGCGCAAGGTTTGCTGCCGTGGAGGGAAGCCCGATGCCGACAAAGCAGATGGCTCCATTGCGCAGCATGCGCGCCGCGGACACAGTCATGATTTCATCGCTCGTATAGCCGGGTGTCATCGCAGCGCCTCCTTTCTGCACCACTCCTCTTGTACGCGTTGATACTCAGTGAAGTTGGCCGTGTCAAGAACACTCTGCTTCAGCCACGCGCAAAATCGTTCGCGGTCCCTTGAGATTGCGTCCCAGCGCCGATAGAAGGCGTTGTCGCGGTCATAGTATCCATGCGCGTATGAAGGGGCCGCGCCGCCGGGCACAAGGCACACCGCATCGACAACCCAGGCCGGCAGGATGCACGCATTGGGCGGAGCATCGAGCGATTCCACGCGCTCCTCGACTGTAACAACCGCGTGCCGTGCGGCCAGCACCGCCTCCTTCTGCACTCCCAGAATTCCCCACAGCAGAACATTGCCCTGGCGGTCAGCCTTCTGTGCGTGGATCACGGCCACATCCGGCCGCACCGACGGAGTGGCTGCAAGCCGCTCGCCGGTAAACGGGCAATGGATCGAACGAATATGCGGACTTGCCTGCTCGTAACTGGAACCTGCATAGGCCCGCAACACCGCAAAGGGAAGGTTGGCCGCGCCCGCAACATACGCATTCGCCAGATCGCTGTGGCTGCGCTCCTCTATAGCGAGCGGCACGGGCCAGTCCCGTTCGACGGCGTCGCGAAATCGATGCAGCGACCCAACGCCAGGGTTGCCGCCCCAGGAAAATGTAAGCCGGGCCGCGCAGCCGGCGCCAATCAGCTGATCGTAAATCAGGTCCGGCGTCATGCGCACAAGCGAAAGGTTGCACCTGCCCTGGCGGATAATCTCGTGCCCCGCCGCAAACGGGATAAGGTGGGTGAAGCCTTCGAGGGCAACCAGATCGCCATCGTGGATGTGCGCTGCTACCGCTTCGGAAAGTGATGCCCATTGAGCCATGAGAGATTGCCGGGGAAGCGCGGCTGCGAATCATTATCCACAAATGGCCAATCATGTACAATCTGTGCGATAATCGCACAACCTTGGAGACCTGCCCCGATGGCCAATGCCGCTCGCACAGACCCGATGCAATCCCATCGCGGCACGGCCGACTTTGAACGCCACGCAGGCAATCCGGACTTCGTGCTCTCGCTCGCCCGCGGCTTGTGCGTCATCGAAAGCTTTGAGGGTCACACCGAAGGCAGAAGCATTGGAGAAATCGCACAGTCTACGGGACTGTCGCGCGCCGCAGTGCGCAGGCTGCTGTTGACGCTGGAGATGCTCGGCTATGTGGAAAGCTCGCGCCGCGATTACCGCCTGAAGACGCGCGTGCTCAAGCTCGGCCTGTCTTACCTGTCCTCCACTTCGGCCGTTGCCGCGGCGCAGCCAATTCTGGAGCGAATTACCGAGGCCCTGGGAGAATCGGCGTCCATGAGCATGCTGGATGGAGATCAGATCGTCTACGTAGCCCGCTCTCCCGCAAGCCGCGTCCTGTCGGTTGGCCTCTCCGTCGGCAGCAGGCTCCCCGCATACTGCACCTCCATGGGGCGCGTGCTGCTTGCTTCCCTGTCCGACGCGGAACTCGACGAGTACCTGCATCGGCTCAAGCCCAGGGCTTTCACCGCGAAAACCGTGGTCGATCCGCGCAAGCTGCGCAAGGTCATTCTTCGCGTACGCAAAGATGGCTACGCCCTGGTCAGCGGCGAGTTGGAAGACGGATTGCGCGCCCTCGCGGTTCCGGTGCGCACCCGGCAGAAACGCGTGGCCGCAGCCATCAACGTGGGCGCCCACGCCCTGCGCATGGACCAGAAGCAGATGCTCCGGCGATGCCTTCCCGTTCTACAGAAAAGCGCGGCGGCCCTCGGTGACCTGCTTCTCTGATGGCCTCATTGCAGTCACCGCACAATCGCTGGCAAGCGTCGCCTCGCCGTCCCGGGCGCGACCTGCGTTGCAGTTACAGGCCATGCTAGACTTCTTATGAATGGGCGTTCCTTGAATGCAGGGACAACCTATAGATTTGAGGGCGAATTGGCTACGCGATTGGCCTGCCTTGAGCTTGGGACAGTCGAACAAGCTGAAAGACCTTCCTCCCTTTTCAGCATCTGAAGGACTACAGGACTACCGGGACAATGAAGAACGCCAGCCACACCATACTCGTAACCGGCGGTGCAGGATTTATCGGCTCCAACTTTGTGCTGCACTGGCTCGGGAAAAAGCATGGCCCACTCGTCAATCTCGATCTGCTTACTTACGCCGGCAATCCCGGCAACCTGGCATCGCTGCAGGGCGACCCGCGGTACACATCCGTCCGCGGCGACATAGGCGATGCGGAACTGGTCGCTTCCATTCTGCGGGAACACCGGCCCGCGGCCATCGTGCATTTCGCGGCGGAAAGCCACGTTGACCGTTCGATTGCAGATCCCGGCGCCTTCATCCACACCAACGTGCAAGGCACATTCACTCTGCTGGAGCAGGCCCGACGCTATTGGTCCGAACTGAACGAGGATGAGCGGCAAGTGTTTCGCTTCCTGCACGTTTCCACCGACGAAGTCTATGGCACGCTCGGGCCGGATGATCCGGCTTTTTCCGAGACCACGCCATACGCGCCCAATAGCCCCTACGCAGCGTCGAAGGCGGCCTCGGACCACCTGGTGCGCGCATACCATCACACCTACGGCCTGCCGGTGCTCACCACCAATTGCTCCAACAACTACGGCCCTTTTCAGTTTCCAGAGAAACTGATCCCGCTGATAATTTTGAATGCCCTCGAAGGCAAGCCTCTGCCAGTCTATGGCGACGGGAGCAACGTGCGCGACTGGCTCTACGTCGATGACCACTGTTCGGCCATCTGTGCCGTGCTTGAGCGAGGCCGCGTGGGAGAGACATACAACATCGGCGGCAACAGCGAACGCAGAAACCTGGACGTGGTGCGGACGATCTGCGATCTTGTGGACGAATTACGCCCGGACGCGGTGATCGGATCGCGCCGCAAATTGATCAAGTTCGTGACGGATCGCCCGGGGCACGACCTGCGTTACGCCATCGATGCTTCAAAGATTACCCGCGAACTGGGATGGCAGCCGGCCCGGCAGTTTGAAGCCGGCCTGCGTGAGACGGTTGCCTGGTATCTGGAGAACAGGGCGTGGATTGAAAGTGTCAGGACTGGCGCTTATAGAGATTGGATAAGGCAGAATTACGAGGAGAGGGTTCCCAAATGAAAGGAATCATTCTGGCCGGCGGATCAGGAACGCGGCTCTACCCCGCGACGCAGGTGGTCTCAAAGCAGCTTCTGCCGGTGTATGACAAGCCGATGATCTACTATCCGCTCACGACCCTGATGTTGGCCGGGCTTCGCGACATATTGATCATCTCCACCCCGCAGGATATTGGCCGGTTCGCTGAGTTACTGGGCGATGGAAAGCAGTGGGGCATCAACCTGAGTTATGCCGTCCAGCCAAGCCCCGACGGCCTGGCGCAGGCCTTCCTGATCGGGCGTGACTTTATTGCAGGAGATAAGAGCGCGCTGATTCTGGGCGATAACATCTTTTACGGGCAGTCGTTCTCCCATCACCTGCAGCGCGCTGCGCAGTTGGAAACCGGCGCCACCGTGTTTGCCTACCCCGTGCAGGACCCGGAGCGTTATGGAGTGGTGGAGTTCAACGCATCCGGCCGTGCAATCAGCATCGAGGAAAAGCCCAGTTCGCCCAAGTCGCGCTATGCGGTCACCGGCCTCTACTTCTATGACAGCGAGGTCGTGAATTTCGCGGCATCGCTCAAGCCATCGGCGCGCGGCGAACTTGAAATCACCGATTTGAACAGGCTCTATCTCAACGCCGGCACTCTGAAAGTGCAGATCATGAGCCGCGGCATGGCCTGGCTCGACACCGGCACGCATGATTCGCTTCTCGATGCCGGACTTTTTGTGCAGACCATCGAGAGGCGTCAGGGATTGAAAATCGCCTGCCCTGAAGAGATTGCCTATCGCCTCGGCTACATCAACGCCGGGCAGCTCGAACAATTGGCGCAACCCGTGCGCAAGAGCGGATACGGGCAGTATCTGCTCAGCCTTCATGCGGAGCCGCAGTTTGCGTCAGAGGCAAACCAACTGTGAAGATTCGAGAGACCTCGCTGCCGGGTGTATTGGTGCTCACGCCGGGCATTTACCGCGACAACCGCGGCGCGTTCTGGGAAACATGGAATCAGCAGCGCATTGCCGACGCGGGATTGCCTGCCGCATGGGTGCAGGATAACTTCTCCGTCTCAAAGAAGAATGTCGTTCGCGGCATTCACTATCAGGTCATACAGCCTCAGGCAAAGCTGGTCCGCGCAACGCAGGGCGCGCTGCTGGATGTCGCCGTCGATCTTCGCCGCAGCTCGCCTCGCTTCGGCCGTCATGTTGCGATCGAACTCAGCGCGGAAACCGGCGAGATGCTCTATATCCCCGTCGGCTTCGGCCACGGCTTTCTTGCGTTGACGGATGTGGTCGGGCTGGCCTACAAAGTCACGGACTACTACTGCCCTGCCGGCGAGCGCACACTACTGTGGAACGACCCCGATCTGGCAATTCCCTGGCCCATCCCCGCGGCCAGAGCCATCCTCTCTGACAAGGACAGCGAAGGCGCCACGCTTGCCACAGCAGAGGTCTTTGCGTGAGCCGCCGGCCGCGCATCCTGATTGTTGGCGCCACGGGTCAGCTTGGCCGGGAACTGCGGCGCAGCTTCGCTCCTGTTGGTGAAATCGTCGCCGTCCATCGCCAGACCGCAGACCTTACCGTACCGGAACAGCTGCGCGCGCTGGTCCGCCGCGCGGCGCCCGACGTCATCCTCAACGCCGCTGCTTACACGGCGGTGGACCGCGCCGAGTCCGAGCCGGAACTGGCAATGGCTGTCAACGCCCAGGCCCCCGGCACGCTTGCCGAAGAGGCCCTGCGCGCGCGCGCGCTGCTGGTCCACTACTCCACCGACTATGTCTTCGACGGTTCGAAGACGGGACCGTGGGAGGAGACGGACACGCCCAATCCGCTGAACGTTTATGGTGCCAGCAAGCTCGCAGGCGAACAAGCGATTCGCGCGGCAGGCGGAAGGCATCTGATTTTCCGCACCAGCTGGGTCTATGGCCCTCATGGCAACAATTTTCTACTGACCATGCTGCGCCTCGGCCGGGAGCGCCGCGAACTCAGCGTTGTGAATGACCAGTTTGGCTCGCCGACCAGTTCGATTGAGCTGGCCGATGCAACGCAAGCCATCGTAAGCCGCATCCTGTCTGGGCAATATGGTTCTGCTGACGGATGGTCCGGCACATATCACATGACGTGCTCAGGCAGCGTCTCCTGGTATGGTTTTGCCCGGGCTATCTTCGCGCGCGCGCAGAGGTTGTTCGACGGCAAGGTGCCATTGGTCAAGCCAATCCCTTCCAGCGAGTATCCAACCGCAGCATTGCGCCCGCGCAACTCGGTCCTCTCCAATGAGAAACTCCTCGCGCAGTTCGGGATGCAGCTGGCTCCATGGGAGTCTGCGCTGGACGAAGTCATGCAGGTGCTCGTCATGGCAAAGGCGCGAGCTTGAGGCGCGCAGTTCCTGTGTCCCGGCCGTTGGATGGCTCCTGCCCTGCAGGTAATCAAAATGCATGCGGATAACTCAGGCCATTCATTTCACGGCATTCATGCGTTGCGCAGGCCCTGGCTCTTTTCCCGTTCGCTGACACTCAGTTCTATCCAGTCGCAGAGAATGTGTCCGCAGAGAATATGCGCTTCCTGGATGCGCGCCGTGTCCTTTGAAGGAATGCGGAGAATGGCGTCGGCGATCGAGGTCATCAGTCCGCCGCTTTCGCCTGTGAACGCAACGGTAAATGCGCCCATGCCCCGGGCTGCCTCCAGGGCGGCACAGATGTTCCGGCTGTTTCCCGATGTCGAAATGCCCACAACAACGTCACCGTTTCGGCAGAGTGCTTCCACCTGCCGGCTGAAGACGCTTTCGTACCCATAGTCGTTCGCGACTGCCGTCAGGATCGAGGTGTCTGTCGTCAGCGCAATGGATGGAAGACCTCGCCGCTCCCGCCGAAAACGTCCCACCAGCTCGGCCGCCAGATGCTGCGCATCGGCTGCGCTGCCTCCATTGCCGCACCACAGCACTTTGTTGCCTGCGAGAACGGCGCGTGTCATCTCGGCAGCTATCGTCTCCAGTACGGGCTGTTGCGCGGGCAGAGCCTGGATCACTGCGGCGTGATCGGCAATGGCTTGCCGGATAACCAGCGATGGATTCATGGGCGATAACATATCCGCTCCTGGGCGTAACGTTCCAGGACATAGTTTACAGCGCGGCAATCGCACGCGCAGAAGTGCGACGAATATCATCAATCTGCAGAATCTTTCGCCTCAAGCGACACGAAGGACCGAGCGCTCGTAAGGCACTCGATTCCCGAGACGGGAAGCGAATTCCGCTCGTGCCCGGACCGGGCCGGTTTGCCATGCGCATCGCTTGACATGGTTACTACCTTCGTCGAGACTTGACCTGAGATAGAAAAGTGCAGAAGTTATACAGCGGGAGTATCTGATCCAATTCCCGCAGGATGCCGAGGCCTGGGTGCGATCTTCTTTGATTCTGTCTGCAATGCTGATCTGGGGAGGAGCATGGTCAGGCGCGCAGGCGCAGGCTTCAAACCCGCCCCAGACTTTCCCCGACTACCAGTTAGACGCTGGCACCACTGAGACCGGGCCTGCGGGGTCAACCTATGTGCCCGTCGATAACTGGATTTACTCCGCGCTGGACCGGCTGCACGCTCTGGGCTATGTGGACAGCGCGTATCTGGGCCTGCGGCCGTGGACGCGGCTGAGCATTGCCCACATGCTGGAGCTGAGCTCGGATCGCATCGAAACAGACAAGGGCAACGACGAAGCGCGCGCCATTTATCGCGCCGTGCTTCACGAGGTCCGGCCGGATATTGATCACACAACCGGCTCGTTTCATCCGCGCGTCGAAATGGAGAGCGTGTATACCCAGTTGCGCGGCATCGCCGGAACTCCGTTGCGTGACAGTTTCCACCTGGGGCAGACCATCATCAACGATTACGGCCGACCCTATGAAAGCTGATTCAACAATTACTCCGGCTTCAGTGCGCGCGCGGAGGCCGGACGTTTTTCTCTCTACTTTCGCGGCGAAACACAGCACGCGCCTTCAGCGGCGGGTTACTCCCAGGCACTGGCCGACTATCTGTCCAACAACATCGATGGCATTCCCATTGCCACGAATCCGCGGCAGGACACCATCCCTGAAGGGCCGATTGCCGCAGTCAACAACGTGCGCGTCCTCGAGGCAAACCTTTCCTATCATCTGCTGGGGCACGAGTTCTCCTTCGGCAAAAACGACCATTGGCTCGGCCCTGACAAAGGCGCGTCGATGCTGTGGAGCAACAACGCCGAAAACATCTATGCCTTCGAAATCAACCGCATCGAGCCCCTTCGCGTTCCTTTGCTCTCGCGGCTGACGGGCCCTTTCCGATATGTCTTCTTCGTCGGCAGCCTGAAGGGACATACCTATCCCAACTCCCCCTGGGTGCATATGGAGAAGATCAGCTTCAAACCCACGCGCAATCTCGAGTTCGGCTTTGACCGGCTAGCAGTCTGGGGCGGAAAAGGCCACGCGCCCATCACGCTCCACACCTTCCTGCATAGCTTCTTCAGCTTTCAAAACGTTTCGGGCACAGAGAAGAACTCGCGCAATGATCCCGGAGCGCGTTTTGGCACCTTCGACTTCAGTTACCGGCTTCCCTTCCTGCGCCGCTGGGTGACGCTCTATACCGACTCGCTGGTGCACGACGATGTGAGCCCGGTCAGCGCCCCGCGGCGCGCAGGTTACCATCCCGGGATTTATCTGGCGCGCGTTCCCGGTCTCGAGCATCTCGATCTGAGGTTGGAGGGCGCCAGCACAGATACCATCAGCTCATCGACCGAGACCGGCCAGTTCCTCTACTGGGAAGGCATCCAAAGACAGGGACCAACCAACAAGGGATTCCTCGTGGGCGACTGGGTGGGGCGTCAGGGCAAGGGCGGGCAGGCGTGGCTCACCTACCATCTGTCGCCGCAGGAAGAGGTCCAGTTCATGTACCGGAACGCCAAGGCCTCTAATAAATTCATTCCCGGCGGCACCACGCAGAACGACTACGAATTCCTCGTTTGCAAACGCGTGCTGAAGGACATCGAGGTTCGCGGCTGGGTGCAGTATGAGGGCTGGAAAGCACCGATCTACAAACCGGGCGCGCAAAGCGACACCACGGCCTCTGTCCAGATCACGTGGTTCCCCCGCGACCCCAAATAGGAATGATTGATCGAACGCCGCCACGCAGCGCGATCACAGCAGCTGGCGCGCTCTCGCACGCCGGGCACCACCTCACCGGTCAGCGGTCCCCGGCGGCGGATCAAACTTGCGTAAACTGCTCGTCTGAAACCAATGCGTCGTCACCGCTCATGGTAGAGACGCGGATGGAAACGACCATCGGTACGGGCGACTTGGATCGATGCACGTTGTCTTCTGCCAGCAATGCTTCGGCATGAAGCAGGCGATCGACCACAGAAGGGTCCCAGCGGCGCAGTGCGCTATCAAGAACCAGCTTGAGGTCGGAAAGAAATGTGGCGCGGGCCATGTATTCCGCGTCCAGCTGATGCTTGAAGGGAAGGATGACTCTGGAGTAGTAGTCATCCAGGTGATGATCGGGCAGGCGGGCTAGAATCTGCTCTTCGCGGGCAAACGCGATGGTCGCCGCGCCTGTAATGCCCGGACGGCAGCAGAGATCGGCAACCTGGTGCTCCAGAAGCTTGGGCCGGGGGCCCACCATGCTCATGTCTCCCACCAGAACATTCAACAGCTGGGGCAGCTCATCGAACTTCCACCGGCGAAGAAAAGGCCCGATCGGCGTGAAGCGCTGATTCTCTGTCGTAGTAACAGGATTGTGCGAACAATGTTCGCAGTGCGTCATGGTTCGAAACTTAAGGATGGTAAAAGGACGGCCATGACACCCCATGCGCTTCTGCAGAAACAGGACCGGCCCCCGCGATGTCAGCCGCACCGCCAGCCCGACCACGGCAAGGATCGGAATCAGCAGAGGCAGCGCGAATAACACGCAGAGGCAATCGAACATGCGCTTCATCCCAGACCCGGACCAGGGACTCAGCCTTTGCCGGAGCAGATGGGGCAAATGCCGCGCGCTATGGATAGTTCCTGAAGATGTCCCCTGGACGTTGGTTAATGATGTGCCTCGGCCACGCGGCGGAGAGGGCTGATTTTTCTCTACGTACTTTGATGACTCCGAAAAGAATGGATGTGTGCTCAAGTGGTCCTCCAAAGCGCAACAAACGACGAACTCGTTGAAGGAAAATAAAACTGCCGACTGTCTGATTTGAAACCGCCATCGGCTGAAAGTGCATTTCCCTTGAAACTTCAAGAAAACGCGCGCACGATCACCACGCAGCTAGTGCCCGAAAGAAGTGCGGGGGAGCTTCGCCCGCAACTTATTCTGTTTATGGAGTCAGTATAGCTCACTTTTCTCGCAGTGCGCATTCCAATTCGTTAAAGATTTCTTTATCTTGCAGCATGCCGTCTGTGTACAACTTATGGCATGCACATGACACCGGGGACACGTCATTTTAGTTGCAAAATAGTCAACGATTCATCGGTTATCGTAGAGTCGAAACAGCACGGAAACAGGCCAATTCAACCTTGTCCAATTTGCAGCATCATACATTAAACCCGGGAGTTAGTGCGGCCTGCAGATCACAAGATCAACGTTCATAGCATTACTTAGGTACTAAGAAAAATATGCGGACATGGTTTGCACATTGATAACCCTAAGCTGCGCCCTGCCCGCCGGCAATTTATAGGATTTTTGATATTGCATAATTTGGTACATGAAATTGAAAAAACACAAAAACATCGCCCTTCGACCGCCCCTCCCTTGCGGCCTCAAGTATGACTTCGCGCAACCCTTCGGATATTGGCGCAACTTAACATGCAAGACTGCTAGCCGCAGCGAGTGCAGTACTCGCAGTTCCGTCAAATCTCTGAAATTAGTTTGCAGCGCGTGCGCCGCCCTGCGAAGCGTGTTACCAATTGAAAATCCAGAGCCCGCCCCGTAATGGGAAGTCCTGAAGCTACACAGGTTGCGCGCAGCAGAGACTTCCTCCCAGCCACTTCAAAATCACCGTCGGTAAGCTGACGGCGCGTGCTAGACTCGTGGCATATGAGCAACTCACAATACGGCAGGACGATAGGAGGTCGCGGTGATGATTGTGTGCCCTGCCGTCCCAAATTACACGTCTGCATATTCAGGCAGTTAGGATTCATCTTCCTGATATCTTCCCTCTCGGCGGCGCTCCACGCGCAACTGCCCTCCCAGGGTAGTTCGCCGTACGGGACGCAGAGTCAAAGCTCGCCGGATTGTACCGATCCAATGCTTGCGGATTCGCCGCAGTGTACAGGCCAGAATGCCGGAACCTCGAATCCCATGCTGCCCCCGCAGACTCAAACTGCAGCGCCGGGACAGTATGGCGCGTCATCGCGAGGGCTCAACAACAATTACTCCGACACTGGACCTCTCTCGCGCCAGCAGCCTGTGCAGAACCAGACGCTGCAGGTGACGCTGCCCCCGGAGCCGCTCACGGAGTTCCAGAAGTTTGTTGCCTCCACCACCGGCCAGATTCTGCCCATCTATGGTGCGAATCTCTTTCGCACGGTGCCTTCCACCTTCGCGCCGCTCGATATGACCCCGGTCCCGTCCGATTTTGTCCTCGGGCCCGACGACGTTTTGCGGATCCGTGTGTGGGGTCAGGTCAACTTCCAGGCAAACCTGCGCGTTGACCGCTCAGGCGAGATCTATCTCCCGCAGATCGGCCCGGTGCATGTTGCCGGCCTGCCCTTCTCCGAGCTCGATTCGCATCTCCGCAGCGCTGTCGGGCGCATCTACCGCAATTTTGATCTCACCGCGGATGTGGGCCAGATTCGCTCCATTCAGATCTATGTGGCGGGCGAGGCGCGGCGTCCCGGCGCATATACCGTTAGCTCTCTCAGCACGCTGGTGGACGCAATCTTTTCAAGCGGCGGTCCCTCCCTGCAAGGCTCCATGCGCCACATTGAGTTGCGTCGCGGGGGTGCGGTCGTCACGGATTTCGACCTCTACAACCTGCTCATTCACGGCGACAAGTCAAAGGACGCGAAGCTCCTGCCCGGCGATGTCATCTTCATTCCCCCGGTCGGCGCCCAGGCGGCAATCACGGGCAGCGTGCGCAGCCCCGCCATTTATGAGTTGCGCGAGAACGAGCCGCTGTCCGATCTCCTCGCAAGTGCCGGAGGCGTTTCTGCCGTTGCCGCCGAGGCGCGCATTTCCATCGAGCGCATTGAGGGGCATCAGGACCGCCACGCCATGGAGGTGGCCTACGATCAGAGCGGCCTGGCGACTCCGCTGGCCAACGGCGACCTGGTGCGCGTCTTCTCCATCGTCCCCATCTATCGCCAGACGGTGATCCTCCGCGGCAACATCGCAAATCCGGGCCGCTTCGCCTGGCACCCCGGTATGAAGGTCAGCGAACTGATCCCGGACAAGGAATCGCTCGTCACCAGGGATTACTGGTGGAAGCGCGCGCAGCTCGGACTGCCCGCTCCCGAGTTTGAGCCGACGCGGGGCTTTGACAATCTGCGCCAGCCGGCGGAGAACCATGCCATCAAGCTCAGCGCAGCCCAGCAGCCCGGCATGATGGGGCCCCGTCAGCGCGGAGTGCAGCAGAATCAGCCTGGCATGGGCCCGCAGCAGAATCAGCCCGGATTGGATGACCAGCAGAATCAGATCGACTCAGGATCGCAGATGGCCCCATACGGAGCCGACGCGCAGCAAGGTCAGTCCAGTATGGAACAGCAGCAGGATCAGAATTTGAGCGCGCAGCAGCGCGCCGGCGGCAGTTCGCTGGCTGCCGAGCAGAGCACCCTGTCGGCTGGAACTCCCCGCCCCGCGCAACGAACCGTGGTTCGCCAGCTCGCTCCGGAGATCGACTGGAATTATGCCGTCATCGAACGGCTCGACAAGGACACCCTGAAAGCCAGACTGATTCCATTCGACCTGGGCAAGCTCGTCCTCCAGCACGATGCTTCGCAGGATCTCGAACTGCAGGCCGGCGACGTCGTGTCCATCTTTTCTGAGGCGGACATTCGCGTCCCGCTCGCGGAGCAAACCAAGCTGGTCAGGCTTGAGGGTGAATTCGCGCACGCCGGCGTATACGCGGTTGAGCCCGGCGAATCACTGCGCCAGTTGGTGGAGCGCGCAGGCGGCCTCACGCCGAATGCGTATCTCTACGGGTCGGAGTTTTCCCGCGAATCGGCGCGTAGGCTGCAACAAGCCAGGATTGACGAATACGTGCAGAGCCTGGACATGCGGATTCAGCGCAGCAACATGGCGCTGGCCGCCTCGCAAACCTCGTCGCAGGGCATGGCCGGCGGACCGGCTGCGCTGGCAAACGAGCAGGAGTTGATGAACCGCCTCCGTCAGATTCGCGCCACGGGCCGCGTCGTGCTCGAGTTCAAGCCCGGCAGCACCGGCGTCAACAGCATTCCCGATATCGCGATGGAAAACGGCGATCGTTTTGTCGTTCCGCCTGTTCCGGCCACGGTCAATGTGGTGGGCGCGGTCTACGACCAGAACACCTTCCTGTATGCCAGGGGAAAACGCGCCGGTGCCTATCTGCGCCAGGCAGGCGGCCCCACCAAAGACGCCGACCGCAAGCGCGAGTTCATCATCCGCGCCGACGGAAAAGTCATCAGCTACGACATGGGCAGCGGGCTGTGGGGCAACGAGTTCTACAACCTGCCTATGAATCCCGGAGACACGATCGTGGTGCCCGACAAGACCTTCAAGCCTTCCATTCTCCGCGGAGTCGCGGACTGGTCCTCGGTCTTCTCGCAATTCGCGCTGGGCGCCGTTTCTCTTACGCTGCTTCCGTAGCCAGACCAGGCGCGTTGTCTCAGGAGTGCTGACAACGCGCGCCGCGGTCTTCACTCCCAGGGCCGAAGGGCTGCGGCCATGGAATCACCGCTGCTGCGAATACAATGGCGTGAGGAGCTTCCGTTGGACGCATTGATCACGGGTGTTGCGGGTTTTCTTGGCTCGCATCTTGCAGATGCGCTGTTGGCAGAGGGCCATTCCATCATTGGCGTGGACAATCTGAGCACTGGCTCCACGGCCAACCTCAAGCATCTGGCGCATGAGCCGCGCTTCCAGTTCCTCGAGCGCGACATATGCGAGCCGTTCGATCCCGGGCGCGTGGACTACGTCTTCAACTTTGCTTCTCCGGCCAGCCCGGTCGACTACCTGAGGCTCGGCATCGAGACGCTCCAGGTCGGCTCGGATGGCACCCGCAACGCCCTCGAACTTGCAAAACAATACGGCGCAAAGTTTCTCCACGCTTCCACCTCCGAGTGCTACGGCGACCCGCTGGTGCATCCTCAGACAGAAGATTACTGGGGCCATGTCAATCCGATCGGGCCGCGCTCGGTCTACGATGAGGCCAAGCGATTCTCTGAGGCGCTGGTCATGGCCTACAACCGCTACCGCGGCGTCGATACGCGGCTCGTCCGCATCTTCAATACCTACGGACCGCGGCTTCAGAAAAATGATGGCCGCGTGATTTCCAACTTCATGATGCAGGCGCTGCAAGGCGAAGATCTGACCGTTTACGGCGAGGGCGCCCAGACCCGCAGCTTCTGTTATGTCTCCGACGAGATCGAAGGCATCCTTGCGCTTTCGCGCTGCGACGAGCATCTGCCGGTGAATATTGGCAACCCGGCTGAATGGACGATTCTGGATTGCGCCAGGGCAGTCCTGCGCGTAACGGGATCGAAGAGCCGGATTGTCTATCGTCCCCTCCCGACCGACGACCCCATGCAGCGCCGGCCGGACATCAGCAAGGCAAAGCGGCTCTTTGGCTGGGAGCCCAGGATCGATCTCGAGACGGGACTGAGGTTGAGCCTCGACTACTTCAAATCCTGCATCGGGGCCACGCACTCTGCGCCATGACCGGCATCCGTCCAGTCATGACGGCCAGGCATTAGAACCGGAACAGATAATTGACTTTCATGTAGAAGATCCGCTGATCGTTCAGCATGGACGAATTTGTGCGCGGAAGAATTGGTTCGTTCGTATTGCAGAGGCCGCCCGGTCCGCGTGTGCACAGATCGGCATTCAGGTTCACGTAGTCGGTCGTGTAACCCATATAGAGCGCCGTGCCGGGATGCGGCAGGTACGTCAGCAGCACATCGCCGAACACGTCCTTGTTGTTGGGCAGGTCTGTAAAGCTGCTGTTCGGGAGCCTCGCCAGATATTCACCGATGAAGTTCACCGACCATGCCTTGTCCATCTGGTAATTCCATCGCGCGACGATCTGGTGGTTGTCATAGGCCACAGCGCCGGTGGCCGGGTCGGTAAAATGGTCGAACTCATAGGACGTAAGAAGATCCAGCGGTTGCACCGGCTTGACCTCAAAGTTCACGTGATTCGATGCAACGTCTACCGGCGATGGCCCATCTCCGCTCACAGGAGAGTAATTGATTACCTCGCCCGAATACCCGGTGATCCCAATGGCCACCGCAGGGTCGGGCGAGGTGTAGAAGCTTGCTCCGGCGGCGTGGCTGTGGTATTCCACGTTGTCCGGAAGCGCCGAGTAATCGCTCGGCCGAAGCCGGTCCTGGCCGAGGTCAAGAAAGAAAGACAGGTTGGTGCGATGCTTGAAATTCAGGTTATAGGACGGATTGAAATAGTAATCGAGCGGCAGACCCGTATGATCCCAGATGCGCTCTGAGTAGACGTAGATTGAGTGCGACAGCAGCGGCCCATGGTCGGGCCGAAACGTATAGGAGAACGCGCCTCTGGGCTCGCGGACGTCCGGACGGGTAAAGAATCCGGTCTGGGTCAGATATCCAGACGCGATGTCAGTGTAATTTAACCATAAACTTCGATGTAAGTCAGAGTAACTCACTCCCTGCGTCTCCGCCTGCCCGCTCCGCCAGGACCTGTCCATGTTTCTGGTCTCTGAAGTCACAGCCTGGCCTGACATCGTCCAGCGCTCGCCCAGGCGGATGCGATAATCGACGCCGCCGTTGCGGTTGAATGAGTTCAGATATTGCCGGTCTGCAAAAATCACACCCACATTCGACTGGTTGCCGATGTCCCGATTGACGCGCCCCACGTAGAAATGCGAGCGCGAGCCATAGTCTGGACTGCCCTCGGGAACCTGCAGGCCAGGGTTCCGGTCGTCCACGCTCAGGATGCCCACTGCATAATCGCCTATCTTGCCCGTAAGGCGCTGCCCGAACTGCGGCATCACTATGTTCGGCGTGTAGTAAAGATTCAGAGGCGTCTGAAAGTAACTCGAATTTTCTATGAAGAAAGGCCGCAGCTCCGGGAAGTAATACTGGAAGCGCTGATTCGGCGGAGCCGGGTTATTCACTCCTATCTGGCTGAAGTCCGGATTGAAGGTCATGTCCAGCACCAGGCTGTTATGCAGCACGGACTTCATGTCCAGCCCGGTATATCCCTGCAGATTTTTGTTGTTGAAGAAGGGATTCACGGGATTCACCGTGTTCAGCTGTTTATAACTGTGCGCCAGTCCATACGGCTCAAACTGCCAGTTCTTTCCCCGCTCGATACCCCTGAAGCCCTCCGCCACCGCCTCTTGCGTAAGCCGCCCAGCAACATCATGCTTTACCTGCGGCCAGAAATCCGACTCGTTCTTGCGTGTGACGCTGCGCTGCAGAATCAGGCCCCACGTGCGCGAGGTGCCCTCGGATACGCTGTCAAAGCGGAGGCTGGCAAAGGGAATGCGCATCAGCACAACGAACCCGTCCGGCGTGCGGCGACCCCATGAATCCCATACGGTGTCGAACGAGTAATCTGAGCCCGTCTGTTCCGTATAAAGAGCATCCGCCTGAATCCCCAGCGCGTTGGCCTTGAAGATAAAGGCGCGGCGGTTGTCGTGGAAGGTGTCGAGCATCACCTCGACAAAATCGTCGTCGCTCAGCGAGTCGCGCTGCAGCATGTGGGCGCGAATCGCCTCCGTGTTGTCGTCCTTGCAAACAAACGCCACGTAAAGGAACTCGTGCGTGTAGCCCATGTACGCCACGGTCGGTTCCGTGGTCGGCGAGCCGTCGTCAGGATAGCGCTCGATGAAATCGGAGATGCGCAGCATGCTGCGCGCCACGCTCGACTTTGGAGCCGCCGCCAGGAAATCCGCAAGCTTCGGCGTCGCGGCAAGAGAGGGCACAATCACGTGCGGCATCCCGCTCGGCAGCGCAGGCAACACCAGGCTCGATGCCGCATGGTCTGCGGCGTCGTCCCCCGTATCAGCGGGATTGCTGCTTCGTCGGTCCGCCCCCGCAGCCGCAGCACTGCTGACAGGCAGCAGCAGCGCAAGCACAAACAGCAGGGCCAGCAGGCCCTTGCCTGCCGCTGCCGATGCCCGCCCTGAGAAAAGCCGCAAGACGGCTTCATGCTTCCGGAAGGATGGCGCGCAATGAATAAGAGCCCCTTTTTTCACCGTCGATCCATTCAATCTGCGCCGCGATCCAGCGGCATCGCATGGCCTTTCGCGGACGCGCATGCTGGGTTTGCGCCCGGTTGATCGGCTGTGTCTTCGGCTTGCAGTTTCTACGGTTGGCGTTCGTTCCGGATTCAGCTTCAACCGCAATCCGGTTGGAGCGTCCCGACGAGAGAAGCGGCTGGCATCCCCCGTCGACCAATCATGGTTGCGTTTCCATTGTAATTCCTTTTCGCCGATGCACGGCGACGCAGCGCTCGGCCAGTGCCGGCGGAATGACTGGAGATATTCTTTCGGGCGAATTGCTTCTCAGGCGGCGCGCACCAGCAGGCAGGTAATGTTGTCGTGTCCCCCGGCCTTCTTCGCGGCGTCCACCAGGCGCGCGCAAAGCTCTTCCAGTGGGCGGTCGCCAGCCAGCAGCGACTCAATCACCGGATCGGATAACTCGCGCGTCAATCCGTCAGAGCAGAGCAGGAACAGATCGCCCGGCTCGGCTTCGAGTTCAAAAATGTCGGGAGTCACCCGGCACTGTGTGCCCAGCGCGCGGGTAATCACATTCTTCAGCGGCGAGCGCAGGGCTTCAGTGCGGCTCATGCGCCCAATCCTCACCTGCTCTTCCACCAGCGAGTGATCCACCGTGAGCTGCTCCAGCCGGTCCTTGCGCAGCCGGTAGCAGCGGCTGTCGCCGATGTTGAGCACCCACGCATGGCTCTCCTGCACCGCCAGGGCCACCAGCGTGGTGCCCATGCCGCTCAGCCGCCGGTTCCGCTGCCCGCGCGAGTAGATCGCCTCATTGGCGGCCAGGATGGCCTGCTCGGCAGAGTCGGGCAGATGCGCATGACCGTTATGGCCGTTGGCCGTCACCAGGCGCAGTACCTCGTCCACCGCCAGGGAGCTGGCAATCTCTCCCGCCGCCGCGCCGCCCATGCCGTCACAGACAACATAGACCCCGTCCTCGACGGAGTATCCAAATGCGTCTTCGTTCGATGATCGCTTGCGGCCGCGGTCGGTGACCGCCGCAGCCATGTAATGTAAGACGGCCGTGGCCAAGAAAAACCCCCGCAAAATAGTTTACACACGGGAAACGCTGCTGAATACCCGCAAATACGCCATTCAGCGCGCCGGGTGGCCCTCGGCGGGCTGGGGCTGCGCCGTGGGCGCCGGCAGGTCGTACACCTGAATTGCGCCCGCGTCGAGCACGGCAACCCGCCTCCCCGAGGGCGAAATGGCCACATTTCCGCCCCCGTCCAGCACGGGACTGGCAGGGGCCTTCAGCACCAGCTTGCCGCTCGCCGCGTCATACACCTCCACCAGTTGGCCCATCACATCGTCGAAGGTCAGCGGCGAGAACGCATCGATGGGATGCGAGATCACCAGGGTCTCCCGCGCCAGCCGCGAGCCGTTCGGAGCCATCACCAGCAGCGGCCACACCTGGTTGGGCGCCGCCAGCGCATCCCACAGCCGGTTGCCGTCGGTTGAGAAGGCCGCCATCAGGCGGCCGCCCTCGTTGGTGCAGGTGTTCGCCAGCGCCTCCTGCTGCGAGATGAACTCGATCGCCGGCGTGCATGCGGAATCCAGCTTGCCCAGAATCCTGCTGCCGCCGGTGAAGTAGTTCAGATTCAGCATCCAGTTCCGGTCATTCGACCGCAGGACCTCCAGGTATCCATCGGGATTAATGGGCAGACGCACCGGGTTGCGCACCCGGCTCACCAGCATCACCTGTCCTGTCTCGCGGTGCAGAATGCGCACCACAATGTCCAGCGGCCCTTCGCTGTCCGCGTTGCCCGTTGAAACGCTGGCCGTTGCCGTTGCAGGGCTCGGAACCTCGCCCGGCTTGGGCGCGGTCTCGGCCGGCTCGCTGGAATCCGTCACCAGGTAGTGCTGGGTCGGGTCCATTTCAAGCCAAAGCAGCGGCCCCGGAAAATGGAGCAGGGGCTTCAGCTCCAGCGTAGCGTCGCCCTGCTTCAGATCGTCCCTGTCGCGCAGCAGAAAATGGCCGTTCCTGAGCATCCACAGGTAGCGCTCATGGTCATGCAGCGTCCACAGCGTTTCGGCCTCGACGGCTCCCTGCGGCAGGGCCAGCACAATCGCGCGAATATGCCGTTCCTCTTCTTCCGCCGAGCCCGTGCGGTGGATCAGCCCCGGTGCGCGGAAGGTGAACAGCAGCCGGTTTTCGTCGATAAAGTCCAGCGAGACAAGGCTCTCGCGCTGCCCCTGGTAATAGGCGCCCGGAGCGTAGAAGCCGAGCGGCTCCACTGGAATGGCGAGTGCTGCCTGCTGCGAAGCCGTTATGAACGGCTTCTTGGGTGGTGGAGTGTCCGCATCGGCTTTTGCCCTGCTGTGGCGCGAAAACAACCCGCCGCCCTGCGCCGCCACCGGCAGACATGCCAGCATTGCCACAACCGCCAGCCCCAGGGCCAGGCGCCTACTGATATCACCCTTCCGGAAATCACCCTTCTGGTGCCGCTTTGCCATCGATAGCTATTCTCGCCGATGCCGCCGGTTTTGGGCAGTCACACGCGCGACCATCCGTATGCGACAGTAAGAAAAGGCATGACAACCACCGCGAACACAAGCCGGCGCATCGCTTTTCTGGGCTACGGCGCCTGCGCGCTCGCTGGCTGCCTCTGGGGCACGGGCTTCTACTTAGGCCGCCTCGCCCTCAACGAGATGAGCGTGGAGCATATGGTGCTCTACCGCTTTCTCTTTGCCAGCCTCGGCATGTTGCCGGTCGCGCTGGCCAGCCGCGTTCGCCTCACACGCGGTGAGATGCGCCTGCTGCTCATCTCCGCCGCCTTCGGCATTCCGGTACAGTTCCTTATCCAGTTTCACGGCCTGGCTCTCACCACCGTCAGCCACGCCTCGCTCATGGTCGGCTCCATGCCGGTGCTCCTCGGTGTGGCGGCCGCGCTCTTTGCCGGCGAGCGCCTCGATGCCATCGGCTGGCTCGCTCTGATTGGCTCCACGGTTGGCGCGGCGCTCATCGTCCTCGGCGGCCACCGCGGCCCTGCCGCAGCCGGCCAGCCATCGCTCATCGGCGACCTGCTGGTGGTCGCCTCGCTCTGCACCGCGCTCGCCTGGATTCTGCTCAGCAAGAAGCTGATGCTCACCCACAGCGCGCCCGTCGTCACGGCCTGTACCATCCTTTCCGGAACCGTGATGCTGGCCGCCTGGGTCCTGGGCCCCTGGCTGCTGAACCCCTGGCTGGCGCACAAAAGCCAGCCGCCACCCTTCGCCCATGTCAGCGCCACGGCCTGGACAGCGCTGGCCATCAGCGGCCTGGCCTGCACGGCCACCACCACCCTCCTCTGGAACTGGGGCATCCATCGCGTTCCCGCATCCCGCGCCGGCGTCTTTCTCAACATCGAACCGGCCCTCGGCTCCTGGCTCGGCGTCAAGCTCCTCGGCGAGCACCTGGGACCGCACGCATGGGCGGGAGGCGCCCTCATCCTCGCAGCAGCCGTCATCCTCACCACCCGCGGTCACGAGCCGCAGCCCGACGTCATTCTGGAGTAGCAGCCCCCCAACCACATCACTCCGAGGTTGCAGACTCTGCCACTTGCGCGGTATTGCCACCCCGCGCACAATCGCTACACTGGGAACCGAATGTGGGAGGTGCCGTTTGGCACTGCTATCGTGGACGCATGCCAGCACCGTCGGCGTAAAGGCCATGGACGATCAGCACGGCATCCTCATGGATGCGATGAACGAGCTGCGTCTGACGCTCATGAACGGGAACGGACACGGACATACCGGCACCCAGCTCGAGCAGTTGATTGACTTCACCCGCAAGCACTTCCAGAGCGAGGAGCGCCTGCTGGAGCAGCAGAATTTTCCCGGCCTGCCCGCGCATCGCGCCGCGCATCAACGCTTCCTCACGCAGATACGCCAGGCCGTGGATCGCGCCGGGCGCGGCGAGGAAACCGGGAGCGTCCCGCTCATTTCCCGGCTGCGAGCCCTGTACCTTGAGCACATCGAGGAGTTCGACCGGCCCTATGGCCAGTGGCTGAACGAGCGCGGCGTCTACTAGGCAGCTACCCCTCAAACGAAAGCTGCGCCGAGGCCCACGCGGGCTGCGCCGGCTTCGGCTCTGAAGCCAGATCGTACACCAGCCGCTCCAGCACCATGCGCTTGTCCGGCGGCGAGGAGCGCAGCTCCAGATCAGCGCGCGCAATCAGACGCAGAGCCCGCGTCAGCTCGCGGCGGCTCTTGTAGCGGCGCGCCTGGCGAATCAAATCATCCGCCGCAAACGGAGGCATCCTGAAGCCCTGCCACAGCGCCTGCCAGATCGCCCGCGAATCGCGCACGTTCTTCTCCAGAATCACCAGCATCTGACGGAAGGTCCGGGCCAGCATGTACAAGTGCCCGATCGCCGCATCCTCGCCCGCGTCGGAGCTGTTCAGCAGCCCGTTCAGCAGCGCCAGAGAGCGCGCACGATTTCGCGAGCTGATCGCGTCCGTCAGCTCATACAGCGAGCGCTGCTTGGCGCTCAGCACCATCGTCTCCACATCGCCCAGCGTGATGCGTCCCTTGCCCAGCGTGTAAAGCAGCAGCTTCTCCATCTCAGAGGCAATCAGCATCATGTCGGCCCCGAGCGCGTCCACCAGCTCGCGCGCCGCGTCCGAGTCCATGCGATTCCCCGCCCCCTGCGCGGTGGCCACGGCCCAGCGCATGGCGTCTTCTTCGTTCACGCGGGCCAGCTCCACCATCCCGCAGTGCTGCCCCAGCGTCTCCGTCAGCCGCTCAAAGCGGTTCTTGTCGTCCAAGTCCATGCGCCGCGCGTCTGTGGGAATGCTCAGGAAGTCGGCGATAAATACCAGCAGCGCCTGCGGGTTGGGCGAGCGGAAATAGCGGTCCAGCGCCGCAAACTCCTCCTTCTTCGCTCCCCGCGTGTAAAGCTGCCGCACATTGCGCACAAAAATCACCTGGAACGGCGCCATCAGTGACGGCGTCTGCGCGCGATCAAGCACTTCAAATATGGAGGTCCCGCTCAGGTCCAGGTCCGACAGGCAGAAATCCTTCAGATCCGGCGGCACAAAGGCCTTCAGCACGGCGGAGCGGCAGCGGTCCAGCAGGAAAATCTCGTCGCCCGCCAGCACATACCCGGGCTTCAGCTGCCCCGTGCCCGCGGCCGCAGCCTCGATCTCCGCCACAAAGCGGCCAACCGCGCTGAATCCCGCACCCCATCGCGGGCCGCTCAACGGGTCTCACTCCGGGCTGGGAAGGCAAAGAACATGCGGCTCCAGAATACCCTCCCCGGCCCCGGCCTGCCAGTCCCGTCGCGCAATGGGTTGCCACAATCCGCAATGCCGGCCAAAGCGAGCAGTCCGCCATCCAGATGGGGTGACTCATCAGTAAGTAATGCCGGTTACTCCGATTCCAGACTGGACTCCCGTAACCTTCCCGGCACGCTTCCAACGGTCTTTTCAACTGTTTTTCATTGCCGCACACCCGGGCAATGGCTAGACTGGGGCCAGCCTGGAACGCCAGGCAGTTCATTTCTCGCTCCCCCCGGTAGAGACGTGAACGCGTTGCGCCCGAGGCACTTCTGGGCGCATGGCCAGGCCGGCCGCTCTCAGCGTCCCGGCTTGAAGGTGGTTGGCCCTCCCCCAAAAGGCGTGCGGCGCCTTAAACTCTATACTCTGCGCCGCACGCGCCCCTTCCTACATTCCCTCAAGCACATCCGCCACCAGAGCCCGCGCAAAGTCGCGCGAAAGCCGCTCCACCGCCGCCGGACTCTCATCAAGATACGCGGGAAGGTCGGTGGTCGACTGGTACTGCTGCCGGAAAACGTAGTTCGGATTCTCGTAGAGCGTCTTGCCGTCCCGGCCCGTCAGCTTCACTGACGCCACCACCGTGATAAGAAAGCTCGACGACTGCTGTGTCGAGGTGTTGTAGGTGAGCGGCGCCACCGTCTCCTGCAGAATCGTCCCGTGCAGCACGGCATCCGCCTCGCTCCCCGCATCCGGCGTCACCCTCATCCGCGACCGCGCCGCAAACTCGCGAATCACCGCCTGCGTCATCACCGCTTCCGTGTGATACGTCTCCGTGCGAATCGCAAACACCGGCACATACAGCGTGCGCGCATCCGGCGGCAGATGCGTGGCGGCGCCCAGCGTGTGATACCCGCATCCGGAGAGCCCCAGCAGAACCGCAGCGAACTGCGCAATGGCGAACAGGCGCATGACTGTTCCAGTGTACTCAACTGCGGGCGGCATGGAAGACGTACCATAGCGAACATGACATGGATAGGATGGGCAATTCTCTCCGCCGTCTTTGCCGCCGCCACGGCCCTGCTGGCCAAGGTCGGCGTGGCGCACGTCGACTCGAACCTTGCCACCGCCATCCGCACCAGCGTGGTAGTCGTCTTTGCCTGGGCCATCGCGATAGGCCTGGGCAAGCACGGCGAAATCCGTCACCTCGACCGACGCACCGTGCTCTTCCTCACCCTCTCCGGCCTCGCCACCGGCCTCTCCTGGCTCTGCTACTTCCGCGCCCTGCAGCTCGGCCCCGCCTCCCGCGTCGCCCCGCTGGACAAGCTCAGCGTCCCCCTCGTCATGGTCTTCGCCTGGATGCTGCTCGGCGAAAAGCTCACCCCCGCAGTCCTCACCGGCGGCCTGCTCATCACCGCCGGAGCCGTGGTCATGGTGCTCGGCTGAGTCCAGCCAACCCGCTTGCCTATACTGGAGTCAGAACACAACGTCACCCATTCCAGCAGGCGCACTTGACTCAATCCAAGCCATCGCAAGCCCCCTCCACCCCTCCACGCCGCATCGTCCTCACCGGCTTCATGGGCTCCGGCAAAAGCACCGTCGGCCCCCTCGTCGCCCGCCGCCTCGGCTGGCGCTTTGTCGATGTGGACGACGTCATCGAAGCCGAGGCGGGCATGCCCATCTCAGAAATCTTCGCCCGCCACGGCGAGCCAGCCTTCCGCGACCGCGAGCACGCCACCATTGCCCGCCTCGCAGCCGGCGATGCGCTCGTCCTCGCCCTCGGCGGCGGCGCCATCGAGCGGCCCGAGACACGCGACCTGCTGCTCAACGCCCCCGGCACCCTGCTCATTCACCTCGAAGTTGAACTGGCCACCACCCTCGCCCGCTGTCAGGGCACCGAAGGCGCCCGCCCCGTCCTCGCCGACCAGGCCAACCTCGCCGCCCGCTACCAGCGCCGCCTGCCCCTCTACCGCACCGCCCACGTCTCCATCCCCGTTGACGCCCTCACCCCCGAGCAGGTAGCCGACACCATCCTCAAGGCTGCCGGCCTGCCCTGACCCCCGCCCCGCTTGGTATCATCCAATCAGGCGCCCCCACCGCCGGCTGCGCCTTTTGAGGTTCTCCAACGCACCCATGACTCCCGCCTCCCAGGCCGCTGCTCCGGCTGAACTCGCCGTACACGCCGAGCACCCCGCGCACGCGCACATCCATGCGCCGCGCCCCGGCACCACCGCGACCCTCATCCATGACTTCCGCGAGCTGTTCAAGGTGCGCGTCACCGGCATGGTCGTCATCACCGGATGGGCGGGCTTCTACCTCGGCTCCATGCAGTCCGGCATCTCCAGCGTCCAGCGCGGCCTGCTCGACACGCTCGTTGGCATCGGCCTGGTTTCCGCCGGCTCCGGAGCCCTGAACCAGGCACTCGAACGCACTACCGACGCGCTCATGCGGCGCACCGCCGACCGCCCGCTGCCCTCCGGACGCATCTCCCTCACCGAGGGCATCCTTGCCGGCATCGGCGCGCTGGCGCTCGGCGCATGGTGGCTGCTGCTCCACACCAACCTCGTCACCGTCTCTCTGGCACTGCTCACCGCCTTCACCTACGTGGCCGTCTACACGCCCCTCAAGCGCGTCACCACCCTCGCCACATTCATCGGAGCCTTTCCCGGCGCCATGGGCCCCATGCTTGGCTGGACCGCCGCCCGAGGACGCATCGAGTGGCCGGCCGTCGCGCTCTTCGCCATCCTCTTCGTCTGGCAATTCCCTCACTTCATGGCCATCTCCTGGCTTTATCGCGACGACTACGCCCGCGCCGGCATCCGCATGCTGCCCGTCGTGCAGCCCGACGGCTGGTCCACCGTCGTCGAAGCGCTCTTCTACGCCGTGCTCATGATTCCCGTCAGTCTCGCTCCCTGGCATCTCGGCCTCGCCGGACCCGTCTACGCCGTGATCGCCACGCTGCTCGGCCTCGGCTATCTCGCCTACACCATCCGCTTCGCCCGCATCCTGCGCACCACTGACCCCACGGAGAGCCGCATGCTCGCCCGCGACCTCCTCAAGGTCAGCGTGATCTACCTGCCCCTGCTGCTCACCACGCTCATGCTCGGCGCCATCGCAACCCACTGAGGAACCATGACGACGACCGACTCGGCATCGAGCACTCATTCCGGCACGGGTTCTGCCGTCGCCGCCATCCTCGCCGTCAGCGCCGCCGCCACAGCCTTTCTCTTCTGGCTCATTTACATCCATCCCGCCTCGGACGCAGCCAGCGTCCGCTTCGCCTTCCTGCCGCCGCTCAACGCCGTGCTCAACGGCCTCAGCGCAACGGCCCTGCTCATCGGCTACACCTTCATCCGCGCGCGCAACATCAAGGCCCACCGCGCCTCGATGATCACCGCCTTCGGCTTCTCCACCCTGTTCCTCGTCGGCTATATCCTCCACCACGCACTGCACGGCGACGTGCGCTATCCCGTCCACGCAGCCTTCCGCGCCTTCTATCTCTCGCTGCTGGCCAGCCACATCGTTCTCGCCACCATTGCCCTGCCGCTGGTGCTCGTCACCTTCTTCTTTTCGCTCTCCGGCCGCATTCCCCAGCACCGCAAAGTCGCCCGCTGGACCTTCCCGCTCTGGCTTTACGTTTCCGTCACCGGCGTCATCACCTACGTGATGCTGCGCCTGGCGCTGGGGCAGTGAGCCCCATGTCCGCCGGCAACCCCATCCCCGAGCCCATCGCCCCCCGCCGCGCCATGCCCAACGACGGCACCCGCGAGCTGCTGCGGTGGGGCTCATCCATCGTGGGCACAGGCCTGCTCGCGGCCCTGCTGCTTGTGACAGTCCTCGGAGGCTTCACACGCACCGGCGCCACCACCAATACAGGCTGGTTCGCGCTCATCGTCGCCCTCATGTGCCTCCCCTTCGGCGGACTGCTGCTCCTGCTCGGCGTGGCCAAGTGGCTCCGCAACCGCGCCATCGCGCGGCGTGCCTGACGGTCTGGTATTCTTTCTCCTTAACGGAGAGCACGCACATGGCAAAATCTGTCAACAAAGTCATCCTCCTCGGCAACGTGGGCAAGGACCCCGAGATCCGCTCCACCGGCAGCGGCACCATGGTGGCAAACGTCACCCTCGCCACCAGCGACCGACAGAAAGACGCGCAGGGCAACTGGCAGGAGCGCACCGAGTGGCACAACCTGGTGGCCTTCAACCGCACCGCCGAGATCATCCGCGACTATGTTAAAAAGGGCTCCAAACTCTACATCGAGGGAAAAATCCAGACCCGCTCCTGGGATGACAAGGAAACCGGCGCAAAACGCTATCGTACCGAGATCATCGTCAATGACCTTTCGCTGCTCTCCGGCCGCGAGGAGGGCTCCGGCGGATACAGCAAGTCATCCGGCGCCTCCGGCTCAACCGCCAGCTTTGACCAGCGTCCGCCCGCCGGCGCGGACGACTACGCACAATCCACTGAAATCTCCGACGAGGACATCCCCTTCTAGCCGCACCCCTCTTCGCGCGCAGCGCAAAAGAGCCCTCCAACCGGAGGGCTCTTTCCAGACTGCTGACGAACCCCATCATTTTTGGTGGGGTTTGTTTTTTGCGGTAAGTTCAGGGGATGGAGGGCGAAGCTGCGACGATTTGTTGATATCGGTGGAGTTGGGCGTTGTAGGCCTCCAGTAGCGCCTTGATCGCTGT
>JAGWRX010000086.1 GCA_028876395.1 Acidobacteriota bacterium | reverse complement strand
TGGTTCGGATGCGACGTTGAGAGCGAGCGAAGCGCTGACACGCGAGACTCTCACGCTGAAACCGCAGGAAGCGAAACACGGCGCGAACTCTGCAACGGGCGATGCGGAGGAACAGGGTGGATCTGAGAGCAGGCTGCGCGCCGCGCAGGCACGCGCGCCCGGAAGCTTTGAAGCGAATCACGCACTGGGGGCGTTCTATCTTCGTGCGGGGCGATACAGAGAGGCCCTCGCTCCATTGCAAGCGGCCTATAAAATCAACCCCGCAAGTTACGACAATGAGTATGATCTTGCACGGGCCTGCAAGGAGTCTGGAGACCTTGCCCATGCGCGCGAGCACGTGGAGAGATTGCTTGCGCGTCGTGAAAGCGCGGACCTGCATCGCATGGCGGGTGACATCGATGAGAAGCTAGGCGATCCACTGGCGGCGGTGCATGCGTATGAGCAGGCGGTGCGGGAAGATCCGAGCGAAGAGAACTATTTTGCATGGGGGTCGGAACTTCTGTTTCATCGGGCGGTGTGGCAGGCGAAGACGGTGTTTGAAGAAGGCGTGAAGAGGTATCCAAAGTCAGCCCGCATGCTGACTGCGCTGGGCACGGCGCTCTTTTCGGGCGCACTCTATGATGAGGCTGCGCAGCGGTTGTGCGATGCTTCCGACCTGAATCCCGCAGATCCGGAGCCATATCTCTTCATGGGAAAGATTGAGATGTCTTCGCCCAATCCATTGGCATGTGTGGAGCAGAAGCTGGCGCGGTTTGTGAAGTTGCAGCCGAAGAACGCTCTTGCCAACTACTTTTATGCGATGACGATCTGGAAGCATCAAGGACAGACGGCCAGCCAAGAGGCGCTGAAGCGCGTAGAAGCGATGCTGACCAAGGCAGTAACGATTGACCCGCAATGCAGCGACGCGTATCTGCAGCTTGGCAATCTGAGCGCTTCCCAGCGCAAATACCAGGAGGCGATTGGATTGTATCTCCATGCGATTGAAGGGAACCCGCAACTGAGCGAGGCTCACTACCGGCTTGGGATGGCTTATGACCGGACAGGCGAACGCGCAAAGGCTCAGCGGGAATTCCAATTGCACGACGAGATTGAGAAGCAGCAGGCGGCAGCTGTGGAGCGGCAGCGGCGCGAGATCAAGCAGTTTCTTGTGGTTGCGCCTGGACAGCCGGCGACGCCTTCGGCACCCCGATGATGCGGGTTGCGGCAAGAGAGTCTCTGCCTGGCGAGAGTCTGCGAGGCTTGTTTAATCAGGTGCTACGCCGATTTTGGCTTGAAGGTTGCGATGATGCCATCGCCCTCGCGAATTGTGAGAATCTGATTCGTCTTGACCTGGGTGAAGCGTTCGAGCTTCTGCGTGGTTGGCCACTTGACTTCAATCACGTCGACAGTATCGAGCTTGCCAAGGCCGAAGTGAAGGCGCAGGTCACTCTGCGACATGACGCTGCCGCCGCTGCGGACCTCATCCATCTGCACATGCTTGCCGGTGATGACACGGACGCGCGCGCCGATGGCGGTGCGATTGCATTTTGTGCCGACCAGTTTGATTTTGATCCAGTTCTGCTTGTTGCCGCCGATGTTGTGGAGGAGCGAGGGACGGTCGTTCATGTTCAGGATCAACATGTCCATGCCGCCGTCGTTGTCGTAGTCTCCGAAGGCGGCGCCGCGGCTGGAATAGCGGGCGGTGATGCCGGGGCCCATTTTTGAAGAGACATCCTGGAAGCGTCCGTTGCCGAGATTCTTGTAGACGAGTCTGGGATTCTTGAACGTTTCGCCGAAGTTGTATTTGTCGATTTCGGGGTAGACGTGGCCGTTGATCTGAACGATGTCACTCCAGCCATCGTTGTCGTAGTCGATGAATCCGCAGCCCCAGGCCACATAGCTGTTGTTGATGCCGACGCCGGAATTGAAGGAAAGATCGCTGAAGGTTCCGTCGCCGTTGTTGTGGTAGAGGTCGCAGGTGTCATCGGCGAAGTTGGTTTTGAAGATGTCGAACCAGCCGTCGCAATCGTAGTCTGCCACGCCAATGCCCATTCCGGCCTGCTCGTGTCCGTCGGCGTTGTAGGCGCAGCCTGCCATGACGGCGATGTCGGTGAATGTGCCGTCGTGATTGTTCTGGAACATGATGCTCGGCTCGGAGTCGACGGCGACGTAAATGTCGGGCCAGCCGTCATTGTCGAAGTCGCAGGCGACGGAGGTGATGGAGTAGCGCGGGCCGGGCTTGAGGATGCCGGCTTTTTCTGAAACGTCGGTGAAAGTTCCGTCGCCGTTATTGTGGTAGAGAATGTTGGTGTCGCCGGGAAGTCCGCGGGGGCCGCACATGGTGGGCACGCCCTTCCACTGGCAGAATTTCATGTCGTCGAGCGAGGGCGGCTTGTCGGGATCGAGCTTGACGAAGTTGCACACGAAAAGATCGAGGTGGCCATCGCGGTCATAGTCGAGAAATGTACAGCCGGTGCCCCAGCGTCCATGCTCTTGATAGAGGCCCGCCTTGCGGGTGACATCGGTAAAGGTTCCGTCGCCGTTGTTACGGAAGAGGATGTTGCGGCCCCAGAATGTGCAGAAGAGGTCGTCCCATCCGTCGTTGTCGTAGTCGCCAACGCAGACGCCTGTTTGCCAGCCGGAGCGGCCGAGGCCGGACTTCTGTGTTATATCAGTGAACGTGCCGTCGCGGTTGTTTTTGAACAGGTGTGTGGTTGGTTCCTGGCCGGCGGGCCAATGCGCATCGAGGCGGCTGCCGTTGGTGAGATAGATGTCAAGCCACCCGTCGTTGTCGTAGTCGAAGAATGCGATTCCGCTGCCTTTGGTCTCAATGATGATGCGCTTGTGGTCGATGCCTCCCCAGACGTTGGGAACATTGAGCCCGGCTTTTTCTGCCATGTCGATGAATTGGACCGGCGATGAGTCGGCAGCGGAAACGGCGGCGTGAACGACGGCGGAGTTTCGCCAGCGCCAGAGCGGGGTCGAGAGAGCGTCAAGCAGCGCGCTGCCGAGCACAAAGGAAGTTGATCCGAGAAAGCGCCGACGTGGGAGATTCATAGAATGGGTCGATTATAGAGACTGGATCTCACGGTTGAAAATATGTGCGCGCGCATGATGAGATGGCTGCGGCTCGCTACGCGTTATTTGCGCGTCACCCTGGGGAACGGGTGCGGGACAATTCCAACGCCCTCTTTGACGGCGATGATCTGGTCGGCGGGAAGATTCTTCAATGTATCCACTTTGCCGCTGGGCCAGGTAATGACGAGTGAGTCAATCCTTGTTCGCTTGCCGAGGCCGAAGTGGATGCGCGGGTCGCTCGCCGACATATAGCTTGTTCCACCCCTGGCCTGATCGACGCGGGTGACGCCTTCCGATGTGAGCTTGAGGACGGAGCCGATGCCGTCGCGGTTGGACTTTGTGCCGATGAGCAGGACCTCAAGCCAGTGGTGATCCTCTGCTCCGCTGTTGCGCAGCAGCTCAGGGTAGTCGCCACGACAGTTGACGGCAAAGCCGATCTGGCCGTCATTGTCGAAGTCCGCGGTGGCAAGACCGCGTCCGGCGACGGGTTTGATGAAGTCGGTCCCGAGCGACTCAGACGATTTTTCAAAGTGTCCGTTGCCCAGGTTGTGGAACATCAACAAGGGTTCCTTGTATGTGACGAGGCTATGGTAGAGGCTTACGTTGTCCACCATGGCGCCGTTGGCCTGAACGATGTCGGGCCAGCCATCGTTGTCGTAGTCGAGGAACCGGGTGGCGACGCCGCTGAGCAGCATTGCCTTGTTGCCGATGCCGGAGCCGTAGGTTACGTCGGTAAATGTGCCGTCGCCGTTGTTGTGGTAGAGGCGATTCAGCTCGAAATCAAGATGGGTGATGTAGATGTCCAGGAGGCCATCGCCATCCACATCGGCAGCGTCGATGCCCATTCCGGCCTCGTATCGTCCGTCTTCGCTTGCAGCGAGGCCGGAGATGAGAGAGGCATCGGTGAATGTGCCGTCGTGGTTGTTGAGGAAGAGGAAATTCGGCCAGGTGTCGTTGGCGATGGCGATGTCTGGCCAGCCGTCGCCGTTGAAGTCAGCGAGGACCAGGCCCATGCCCTTGGACTCAGGTGCGCCGACGCCTGATTTATCGCTGACGTCGGTGAAGGTTCCATCATGATTGTTGTGATAGATCCTTGTCTTCTGTCCCCGGTAGTTTCCGGGCGTGCAGTAGGCGCGATAGCCGGGGGCGCGTTCTCCGCACCAGAGATTGGTTTTGGGCGACCAGTCAAGATAGTTGGTGACGACGAGATCGAGCCATCCATCTTTGTCGTAGTCAAACCATCCCGCGCTTGTGGACCACTGGCCCTCGTCTGCCACGCCTGCTTTGGCGGTGACATCGGTGAATGTGCCGTTGCCGTTGTTGTGATAGAGAATGGCGCGGCCGTAGCCGGTGACATAGAGATCGGGGAAGCCGTCGTTGTCAAAGTCTGCCACGGCGACACCCTGGCCGTAGTGTCCTTCGCCGCCGACGCCGGCCTGCTGTGTGACATCGGTGAATGTGCCGTCGCCGTTGTTGCGGTAGAGCGCGGAACGGAGGGGCGTGGCGGGCTTGTAGGCGTCCGTGGCTGCGGTCTGGACGAAGTAAAGGTCCATCAGGCCGTCCTGATCGTAGTCAATCCAGCCGACACCGGTGCCCATGGTTTCGAGGTAATACTTCTGATCAGTCTGCGTGGAGTCCTGCAGGAAGGTGATTCCGGCGGCTTTGCGAATATCAGTGAAGCGAACGACGACGGAGGCATCTCTGGTTTTTGCAGGTGGTTTGTGCGCGGACTGTGACTGGATGCGCGGGCCCGCAAGAGCGACGATGGCAAGCGCGGCGGCGGACCGCGCCAGATGACGCGGGCTTAAACCTTTGCCGGCGTGTGCTCTCATGCTGTTCGCCCGATTGCGGCGTGCAATCTGCCACAACATTCTCATAGGGTTCTGTCTGCCAGAGACAGTGCCAACTGAAGCAGCTGCGCTCGATTGGCCATTGTCATGGCTTCATTTCCGGTTGCGGAGGAAGCGGGGGCCTGTGCGAGAACCTGCTCAATGCGATTGATGTCAAGACTGCCGTTGGCGCTGCTGTTCTTGAAGCGGTCGAGTATTTCTCTGGCCTTGTCAATCTGGCCGGTTTCGAAGTAGAAGACGCCGAGGGTCGAGTATGCGCCGGGCCACTCGGGAAGCAACTCCACCGCATGCTCGAACTGTTGCGCGGCCTGCGCGGTGTCTCCCTGCAGGGCGGAAGCGAGGCCGAGGCCCCAATAGAGTTTGCCGGAGCCGGGGATGCGGGCCTGCCCCTTCAAGAGCGTTTGCCTGGCGGCAGCAATATTGTTCTGGCGGAACTCGAGCAACGCGAGCGAGAGATATTCCTGATCGTTATCCGGGTTTCGCGTGATCGCGTCGCGAAAGATCTCATCGGCGCGGGCGGTATCGCCCAGGTGCACATAGATATCGCCAAGGAGGGCAAGATACGCGTTGTCGTTGCGGCCCTCGGCGGAGACCTGCTCCGCGGTGTCGAGCGCCTGAGGATACTGGCGCATCTTGAAATAGGCATTGGCGAGATCGAACTTTACATCATCCGAGTTCGGGTTTGCCTGCAGGGCCGCCTGGAAGTGCTGAATGGCCGCATCGTACAGGTGGAAACGGGCAAGCAGGACGCCTGTTCCGGTGAGTGTGCGGAAGTCGCCCGCACTGAGCTTGTCCAACTGGGCGATGGTGCTCTGCGCGTTTTCGATATCGCCGGATTTCAGATAGGCCTGGGCAAGCAGGTAGAGGTTTTCAGGCTGATCCGGATGCGTCTTCACCTGATCGAGGAGCTCAGTCAGGTCGAGCTGATTGCGTGCGCCGGGAGCGAGCCTGGAACGATTGTCGAGGTAGTCAAAAAGATGCTGGTAAGGATAGGGGCCGTCGGAAGCATTCTTGGAAAGCGTTTTGAAAACGTTCAGGTCGCGGTCGGCAGCGGCCGTTTTGTGGAGCGCTCTCTCGACCATTGCGAGTTTGTAGTATCCCGTGGCGGGGTCGTGGCTGAACTGGACGTAGCGCCGGAGCAGGTCTTCGGCCTCGGGAAACTTCTTCTCGACGACGCGGAGATTGGCCAGCTCGAGCAGCGCATCGGGAAAATTGGGATTGTAGTGGAGGGCCTGCTGGAACATGGCTTCAGCAGCGGCGGAATCTCCCTGCCGCTCCGCAATGTATCCGAGGTTGAAGAGGCAGAGAGTGTTGCCGGGGTCGAGCTTGAGGCCCTGCTGAAAATACTGCTTTGCCTCGTCGAAGCGGCCGAGGTTGCGGTAGGACAGGCCAAGAAACGCGAGAGAGCGCGCCGAATGTTCAAGGGCGAGCAACTGCTTGAATTGCTCGATGGCCTTGTCGACCTTGCCGGCCATGAAATAGCTTTCGCCGAGGGCGGCGCGCAGGTCGGGCCGCTGCGGCGCGACCTGAATACCGGACTCAAGAAGCGGAATGGCATCCTCAAAATAATTTTGAGACATGCTGACCTGCGCCATGAGGAAGATGACGTCCGGGTTCTGCGGGGCAAGCTTGTGGGCGCGAAGAAGCAAGTCGAGAGCATCGAGCGGGCGCGATTGGTTGGTGCGGGCCTGGGCGAGGAGATACATTGTCTCGACGGAATCGGGCTTTAACTTGAGCGCGCGGCTCAAGGCGAGTTCAGCGCCGGCGCTGTCGCCGCTGCGAAGGAGGACCTGACCGAGGTTATAGAGGATCTCGAATGTTTCGGGCTGCAGTGCATCCGCTTTTTCAAGTTCAAGGCGGGCGGGCTTGTACTGCTTTTCAGACGCGAGCAGGAGCGCGAGAGAGAAATGCACCTGCACGTCGCTGCTGCTTTGCGCGGAGAGCTCCGTTGCCAGACGCAAGGCGTCAGCTGTGCGCCTGGTTTGGAAATAAGCGCGGATGAGGTTGAAGCGGGTGGCGAGATTGGCGGGGCGCACGCGCTCAAAATGCGGAATGGCCTCAGCAGGCACGCCCTTCATCATCAGCAGCACGCCGAGGTTGTAGTTCGCATCGCGATTCGCGGGATCGAGACGCAGAACGGTGCGGAATTCCTTCTCGGCCAGTTCGCCTCTCTTCTGGGCGACGTAGATATTGCCCAGGTTGTTATGCGTCCTGGTGGAGTTGGGGGCAAGCTGCAAAGCCTTCTGGAACGCGGCGATGGCGCCGGGATAGTCCTGCTCGTTGCCTTTGATGATTCCGAGGAGATTGTAGCCTTCAACGCTTGAAGGATTCTGCTGGAGCAGGTCGAGCGTTTTTGTCCGCGCTTCTTCAAGGCTGCCTTGTTGAATGAGGCTCTGGACCTGCTGGAATTGCGTGGAGACATTCGCGGCCGGGCTCTGTGCTGCGCGGGCCTGCGAAGCAAGCAGGAGAACGAACAGGAAGAGAGCGCATCCCGTCCTGGAGCATGCGATCACGCATTGGTTCATAGGCTGAAACAAGGCGCGCCAGCCCATCGTTGCAACACCATTGAAAGTACTCGTCAAGGCGCTCATTGTAGCATTTCCATGGCCTGCCTGGCGGCGGCATTCTGAGGCTGCGCGCGCAGCAAATCGCGCAGCACATCGACGGCTTTTTGCTTGTCGCTCTGCATCATGTAGAGACGGGCAAGATTGAGATAGGACTGATCGTAGCCTGGAGCGACGCGGATGCCGGTCCTGAACTGCTCCTCGGCTCGGGCGTAGTCGCGCGCTCGGACGAAGAGGACGCCGAGATTATTGAGCGCCTCAGGATATGCGGGGCGGAGAGCGATAGCTTTCTGCAAATAGTCCGAGGCAAGCTGCATCTGGTTCTGCTGGGCATAGAGCATGCCGAGGCTGTAATTGATTTCAGGATCGTCCGGTTGCAGCGCGAGAGCGCGGGTGAGGCACTGCTGTGCCTGATCAAACGAGCGCTGGCGCCGGTACACATTGCCCAGGTTGAGGAGCGCGATGGCGTAGCCGGGCCGCTGGCTGAGCGACTGCTGAAAGCTGCGAATGGCCTCGTCGGGCCGGCCCTGCTGTGCGGCGATCATGCCGAGGTTGTTCCACGCCTCAGGGTAGTCTGGCCGGAGCTTCACGGTCATCTCAAGATAGCGGCGCGCCTCAGAGAAATCATTTTTCCTGAGGTTGAGAGTGCCGAGGTTGTAGTATGCGTCGGCATTATCGGGCTTTGCGGCGATGACCTGCTGAAAGGATACCGCCGCCTGCTCAAGGTAGCCGTGCTGAAACATGGACACGCCATAGGTGAAGTCGTTGCGCAGGAAAGCGTCCTGGACGAGCAAGCCGCTGAACGGGAGCGCCTTGCGCATGCGGTCTTCAGCGGATGCTGGGACTGACTTGATGTCTTGCAGGAGACGCTCGGGCTCGACCGGGCCCTGGTAGACCTTGACGATCATGCCTTCGCGGTTGAGGAGGAAGGACGTGGGAATTGCGAGGTCCCGGCGGCGGTCGAAGAAGTGACGGTAAATGATGTTGTAGATTCCGGCGACATCGCCGGTGGCAAACAGAACAGGGAAGAAGAGCGGCTGCGCTGTTGCGAATGCCCGCGCCGATTGTGGCTTGCTGTCGACGTTCACCGCGAGAATCCTGAGCGGGGCCGCAGTGAGAGCCGACCGATGCTGCTGAAGGCGCCGCAACTGATCGAGGGAGCGCGGAGCGTCGGCTGCCCAGAAGGTGAGAAGTGCGGGACTGCCTTGAAGCGCGCTGAGACTTTGCATCCCGCCGTCGAGATCCGGCAGGGAGAAGTCCGGCGCTTTCAGGGGCTCGATGA
>JAGWRX010000085.1 GCA_028876395.1 Acidobacteriota bacterium | reverse complement strand
TACACCCTTCCCCGGAATGACAATGGTGTCGCCGGGGTGAAGACACATGCTATCAAAGCCTGAGGAGAAGACCGATTGCTTTGCGCTGCGACTGATGACGGCCCCATCGGCCCGCAAGACAAAGGCTTGCCCTCTGTCCGCGTTGCGGGTTGGGCCGCCGGCAAGTTGCAGGTAGTCGCCGACCCGGGCGTTGTTACGGTAGAGAAATGCGTTCTGATTGAACACAGCGCCAATGACCTGGATTGTGGCTGGAGTGGAGGGAACCACGAGGCGGTCGCCGTCTTCCAGGGGCAAGTCCGGCAGGCTGCTCTCTCCCGTGCTTTGCGGCCTGAGATTGAGCACGATTCTCCCCGTTGCCTGCGTCTGGCGGAGCCTCGCGATCAGGGCGCGGTCGATGGAATCCACCTGACCGTGCAGATCTCCGGCCCCAGAGCCGCCGCTGCCTGAACCGACCATCGAGATCGAGTTTCGCTCCAGTTCATCTTCAAGCCGGTCAACGTAATCATTGAAGCGGCGCTGCTCGATCTGCCGGGTGCTTTTGCGTGTGAATTCCGAGCCGAAGAGGTAGGCCTTATTCGTCAAGCCGCCGGCGCGCGCGACCAGTGAACGCAGCGTTTCGCCCGGAGAGACGCTGTAGACGCCGGCATGCGCGAATTCGCCTTCGAGGCGCACATACTTTGTCTGCTGATCGATCGGCAGGTGAATGTCGTCCTGGGAGAAGACGGTGACGACGTCGCCAGGTTGAAGTTCAAGATCCTGCGACTCGTCATGATCGAGAACGAGCTTGCCCAGATCGAAGGGTAGAAGCGATGTGGTCATCGTGGAGGGGTTCAGTCTCTCGATGACCGCGTAGTTCCAATCAGTCTGCGTCCCTGAGCGCAGCATGTTTCCCGGCGCTTGCGCCGGGCTTTCGACAGCTGTGCCGGCGAGAGCTTCCGGGGAAACCCTGGCACGGGCGTCGTTACCGGCGCTCTGAGTATTCGAATCCGCTGCGGCCTTGCCTTCAGCGGCCTTCCGCAACAACGGCGAACCGGGAATGGAGGGCGCAAACTCCGGCGCGGGAAGACCGAGCTGGGTGCGTCTCCACCAGTAATCGCGAGTCTCAAGCGAATCGCGATCCGGCATCAACTCGCTCAGTCTCATGCCCTGATGCCAGCGGAAGCGCCCCGGAGTGGCAACCGACCCGCGCAGCGTGACAGTGTCGCGGTAGTTGGACACGATGGGCTCAATGCGGATGATGTCCCCATCACTCAGGCGAGTCGCCAGTCCCGTTGCGTCGGCTTTGAGTTCAAAGGCCTGGCGCCGGGAGTGATCCTCGATGCGTTCCAGCGACAGGCGCGCTGCGGAGGCCAGCGCGGTACGGCCGCCGGCTGTGTCGAGAAGCTGGCTGATTGTCTCCTCTCCGCGCAACTCGAAGATCGCGGCCTGGCGCACGCTGCCAAGCAGAGCCACCTCCGGGCCTGCGGCCGGGATATAGAGCACATCGCCCGCCTGCAATTGCACGTCACCTGTCTTATCACCGCGCACCAGCAGTTCATATAGATCGAAGTCCGTGATGACGCGGCCTGCACGCCGCAACTCTGCGTGGCGCATGGAGCCGGCCGCCGCTGGCCCGCCGCTGGCGAAGATCGCATCCATCAGTGTGCTGAGCCCGCTCACGGTGAACTCTCCGGGCTGGCGCGCATGTCCGGTCACGTAAATCTGGATGGAGTGGATCGATCCCAGGTCGACGCTCAGTTCATAATTGCGATAAACCGCGTCCAGCGCGGCGCGCAAGTGAGCGGCAATGGCCGAGAACGGCAGCCCGGCCACATGCACTGCGCCCGCCTTGGGCAGATAGATATCCCCCTCGCGGCTCACGCGCAGGTTGGCGCTGAAGTTCACCTGGCCCCAGACGCGGATGCGCAGCTCATCATCGGCGCCAACCACCAGATCCGGCGGCGCGGGAGCGTGATCGATGGGACCAAAGGACGCCTGCGGCGCGGCAAACAAACTGGCTCCATAAATGGGAAGGAACTGCCCTGTGGTCGCAGCGACGAATCGCTGAAATTCAGTGGGAGGCTCGGCCTTCACGGAGTCCCTTTGAGACAGGCCTGCCCGATGCTCGTCATTCGGCAGACCGCTTTCTGTGTAGCTGGGGCCGCTGGAAAGACTGCTGATTGCCGACGCCTCCGTCGCACGGTCGGCATGCGGCGTTTCTGCTTGAGACGGGCCACCGGGCAACAGCGCCGCCTGAGATTGCTGCGGCCCAAGCGACATGGAAGATGCCCCCTGAGTCTGGCAGGCAAACGGGGCTGTGCTGTCTCCGGCGGCGCATTGCGCTACCAATGACGGCGCGGCGAAAACGAGGACCGCGAAAACGGCGGGCCAGAGAAAAGCAGAGAGGCGAGGGCCTGGGCAAATAGATGAATGGTTTCTCATAGACGCCCCATTGTTTACTCATCTCTGCTGCGAAACGAACCACAAAATGCATGTCATGAACTCGGCTGTCCCGAAATTGAACAGCTCCATCCAACTCTTCCCGTAATTGATCTTGCGCAGAAAACCTTCTCAAATTTCCGGCCTGCCCTATGCCTTTCACCGGTACTCTGAGCGCAGTTTCTCCGGTGTGCCAATCCGCCGCAGTCTTTATCCACCGCGAGGAATAGGGACGGCGAACGCAGGAGCCGCAGCTGGAAGCGAGTCGCGTGTCCGGAATCAAATGCAATTCACCTAAGGAAGTCAGCGTGCCAATAGAAACCGCCAATGCAAACCAGGCGCACAGTGCGCAACCCTCCTCACTCCTTCTTGTGACGCGCGTAGCCATCAAGCGCAGGAGATTGATGGGAATCGTGGCGCTTACGATCTTCGCGTTGGCCTCGGTGGTCGCATTCCTGGCGCCCAACCTTTACACCGCCACCGTCGTGCTTCTGCCGCCGGAGGGGAGCAGCTCGCCTGGAGCGCTCATGATGTCACAGCTGAGCAACCTGGGGGTCATGGCTACGGCGGCGGGCGGCCTGGGCATCAAGAATCCCAACGATCTGCAGGTTGCGCTCTTGAAGTGCCGCTCGGTGGAAGATGCGATGGCGGCGCAGTTTCATCTGCAGGCCCTTTATCACCGCAAGTATCTTTCCGCGGCCCGCAAGCGCTGGGAGCAGGTCACGTCGATCGACAACGGATTGAAGGATGGATTGATCCGCATATCCGTGACCGATCGGGATCCCCGCCAGGCCGCAGCTTTGGCGAACGGATGGGTTGAGGAGTACCGGCGCTTCTCCGCGACGCTCGCAATCACTGAAGCATCCCGGCGGAGAGTTTTTTTTGAGCGGGAGGTAAACGACGCGCGAGCTGCGCTCGCACATGCGGAAGAGGAGATGACGGAGACCGAGCAGCACACAGGCGTCATGTCGATCGAGGGTCAGGCCAGCGCCATGATCGCGTCAGCTGCGGCGCTTCGCGGCCAGGTTGCGGCCAAGCAAGTGGAGATCCGCGCCATGCGCGAGTTTGCGGCCGACCATAATCCTGACCTGATTCGCGCGGAGCAGGAGTTGACCAGTCTTGAGGGACAGTTGGCCGCGATGGACGTGGCGAGTGACCGCCAGGACGGCGACCTGGTTGCTCCAAAAGGCAAAGTGACGCAAGCTGGTCTGGACTATGCGCGTGCGCTGCGCGAAGTAAAGTATCGCGAAACAGTTCTGGATCTTTTGACCCGTCAGTACGAGGCGGCAAAGGTGGATGAAGCGCGCCAAGGACCTCTGATACAGATCGTTGATCAGGCCACTGTTCCGGACCGGCCCGGGTCTTCTTACAAAATCTGGATTCTTCTGGGAGCGCTTGTCTGCGCCTTGCCGGTGGCGCTGCTGTCCGCTTTGGCCGTTGAAGTAGCGGCCATCCTGCGCAACTGCCACCGCCGCTGCGGCTCATGGTCACTGGCGATCGAGCAGGCCTGGAGCGGAGGCGCGCGATGAAGGCTCTGCGGGCACTGGGCATGGATGGGGCGGTCGCGTACGCATTTCTGGCGCGCATGACGAGCATTGTGGGCAGCACGGGAACGGTTCTGCTCATTGCGCGCTTTCTCAGCCCGGTCGAACAGGGCTACTACTACACGTTGCTGAGCCTGGTCTCTTTGCAGCTGGTTTTCGAACTGGGCTTCTCTTTCGTCGTTCAACAGCTGGCCGCGCATGAGTCCATTCACCTGGACCTGCGGCCGGATGGCAGCGTCGGCGGCGACGCAGTGGCGCATGCGCGGCTGGCTTCGGCGCTGCAGCTCAGTCTGCTCTGGTATACCGTGGCCGCTCTGGCAATGGGTATTGTTGTGGCGCCATTGGGAATGTTATTTTTTGCGCGCCACATCGCCGCCGGCGGCACGCAGGTCGCATGGCAGGGGCCGTGGATGGCCGCGGTTGCAGCATCGATGGCCGGCCTCTGGTGCCTGCCGTTCTATTCCTTTATTGAGGGATACGGGCAGGTGCGCGCGGTCGCCGCGATGCGATTCCAGCAGGCGATCGCAGCTGCGGTGCTGGCCTGGACGGCGATGTTGCTGCACCACGGCCTCTACTCGCCCGCAATGGTGATTGTGGGACAGATTGGGACGGGCCTGTTCTTTCTCTCTGGGCGCCGGAGTCTGCTTTTGGGATTGCTGCGGCATCCCGTCCGCGAGCACTCAATTCGCTGGAGCCGTGAAGTGTGGCCATTCCAATGGCGCATTGCGGTCAGTTGGATGTGCTCTTACTTCACGGTTCAGATCTTCATCCCCATCGTCTTTGCACTGCGCGGTGCGGTCGAGGCAGGCAAGATGGGCATGTCGCTCAGCATCACGGGATACATGACGGTTCTTGCACTGGTCTGGACATCGACCAAGGCGACGCCCTTCGGGAACATGATCGCCCGAGGAGAGTTTCATGGGCTGGACCGGTTGTTCTTTCGCACACTTCTGCAATCGATGGCAGCCTTTGCGACTATCGCCATATCTGTTATGGCGGCGGTGGCGCTGCTGCCTCTTGTGGCGCCGGGACTTGCGGCGCGCATGGTATCGGCCGGGCTGTTTGCCGCTCTGGTGCTGGGTGCGGCCGCGAACCATCTGGCGCAGAGTCTGGCCATCCTGCTTCGCTGCTTCAAGAAGGAGCCGTTCCTTGCACAGTCCTTGACTGTGGCGGCGCTGACGCTGCTGCTCGCCGCAATCTCCATTCCAAAGCTGGGCAATGCCGGCGCGGTACTCAGCTACCTTGTCGCGAATGGAGTTGCAGGCCTTCCAATTGCCGCGCTGATCTTCGCGCGAGCCCGGAGGAAATACCTGCCCCATGTGCCTTCGTCCATCGCCAGCCAACTCGCCGCCTCCGCGACGGAGCCCGCCATAGCCGGACAGGGAGAGTTGCTATGACACAGACCGCGCCCATGAAAGTTCTGATCACCGGCGGCGATATCGCGGGCGGGCTCGCCAGTTTTGCCGAGGCACTGCGCGCCGGATTCGAGGAACTCGGAATTACAGCCGAAGTGATTCCGCCGCGGCGCATTCTGTTCCGCTGGCGCGATCTGCGCAATTCGCACGCGCTCAAGATTTTCAGCACCACTGCCGTCTTTGCCGCGCCCTTTTCCCGGCGCTCCATCTGCGTGGCCCACGGTTTTCCGCGCGCGGACGCGCAGGGATGGATCAAACTGCTGGGCATCATTGCCTCCTTCAAACTCGCCACCCGGAGTTCGCTGCTGGCAACTGTTTCCCATTATGCCGCCGTACATTTGCGCACCATCTTCGGATTGCGTGTGGATGCGGTCATTCACAATCCGCTGCACAGATTGTTTCTTGAGCACCAGGATGCGAGTTCCTCGCCCAGGGACTACATCACGTACGTGGGCCGCCTGCACCCGTGCAAGCGGCTGGACAGGATATTTCCCGCGATTTGCGCCTTGGTGAAAGCAACTCCAAACCTGCGCGCCTGCATCATCGGCGGCGGAGAGCTGAGTGGCGCGCTGGAAGCAGCCGCCGGCGGAGATCCGCGCATCGAGTTCACCGGACCTCTGCCTCGGGAACAGGTGCGCGCGTGGCTCCGCCGGACCAAGGTCTTCGTGTCCGGATGTGAAACCGAAGCCCTTGGTATTTCATATCTGGAAGCCTTGAGCCAGGGGTGTATCGTCGCAATGCCCGCCTGCGGCGGGGGGCTGGAGATCGCCCCTGACCTCATCGGCCGATCAATCCGCCTTCTGCCGTTGTCATGGGAGCAAGGCGCAATCTTATCCACTTTGCGCGAAGCGTTCTCATCGCAAGCCATTGCGGCGTCTTTGACGCCATACAGCGCTGCCGCCGTCGCAGCGAGCTATCTGGAACTGGACCGCCAGCGCCTCGCGCGGCCCATGGCCCCAATGCACGGCGCAGGGGTGCACGGATGAAGGCTGTGGCAGGCAACACTTCGAATCCGAGCGGCACCGTTCGCGGGAAATGGCTGTTTCTCGCCGCGTTCAGCTTTGCCTGCCTTTTGTTCTGGTGGCTTCCCAGCCTGCTCTTCCGCCTTGTGATTCATATGGCAGACCCTGTTGAAGATGGAACGATTGTGATAAGCGTTTGCGCGCTGCTGCTTTTCAGTGCGGGCTTTCTTTTGCCCACGCGCAGCCGTTCGCCGCTCGTCATTCCAGAGCCATTGGCCGACGCCTGCGAAGCGTTCGCCTGGAAAGCCACCCTCATCACCGCTCTTCCCGCGTTTCTGCTCGCCGCTGAATTCTGGCACAGCCGTTCGGGCGTGGACTACGGAAAGGGCGAAGGCATACCCGGCATGTATCAAGCCGTGCTCTACACCGACATGTTTCTTGGGTTCCTCTATCTCGGCCTGGCCAATCCGGAAAAGAGAGGCTGGCGGCCGCTGATCATAGCGTGTGCTCTCATTACACTGCCGCGATTGATTGTTTCGCTGCATTGGGGACGGTTCTTCGTCACCCAGGCCGCGGTCCCCATACTCTTCATCGCTGTCGCACGCGGCTGGATTCAGTTCTCCCTCAAGCGGATGTTGCAGTTTGCGCTGGTGGCGGCAGCATTGATCTTTGTGCCGGCGCTGACGCGCGGAGACGACCTCGCAGGCAGGCAGGAACTTGTCCGTTTCTTTGCGAGTGGCAGCACGCTGCGCCTCTTCCAGGACAACCTCCACCTCAACCTGGACGGGCGCTGTCCGCCGCTGCTTGTGTCCATGACCGCAAAGATCATTCCCTACCATGCCATGGGAGTGTGCGTCATCGATCTGTGGGGAACGAAGAATCTGCCTGCCACGCTGGATCGCCTTCTGGCGTACAACGAGCCGGGCTCCGAGGCATTGCTTGTAGGGCCGGGGTCCAACTTTCTTCTGGAACTATACCTGTCAGGCGGGCTTGCTGGCGTGATGGCCGGGTCTGCCCTGTTCGGCGTTTGCTGCCGTCACTTCATTGCCGGGATAGGAAAGCGCTCGCTCTTTGCCGGAATCTGGGCCGAGTGCCTGACGCGAGCGCTGCTGGCGCCGCGCAGCAACCTGGGCTACGTCTTCGAGCGAATTCCGACATTGTTTGTGGCCACGCTGTTCGTGGTGGCTCTCGTTTGGACTGCAAGATTGTTACGCACCGGAGGTGCAGCTGTTGAACAAAAGGCAAGTACAGCTTGAAGAAGACCTGTTGGGAAACCACCGCTGACCTACTGACAGGCTTGCCGCAACGTAATTCATCACCGCAGAAAGGCTCAATCATGCCATTGGTCTCGATCATCACTCCGATTTATAACGCTGCCGTATGGCTGCCGGAAACGCTTGCCACAGTCCGGGCGCAGACACTCACGGACTGGGAACACATCCTGGTCGACGACGGATCGTCCGACGACTCCGTGGCCATTGTCGAGGCAGAGGCCGCCATCGACCCACGTATCCGCCTGCTGCATACGCCGCGGAATGGGGGGCCTTCGGCAGCTCGCAACATGGCGCTGGATGCCGCCCTTGGACGGTTCATTGCCTTTCTCGATGCCGACGATTTGTGGCTCCCCGAAAAGCTTTCCCGCTGCGTGGAGTGGATGACATCCCGCGGCTATGGCTTCATCTACCACGACTACCGGCAAATGTCGCAGGATGGATCGCGCGTAGGGGCATTGATCACCGGGCCCGAAGAACTGAACCTGCGGACCCTGCATACACGGCGCGGCACCGGTGGCTGTCTAAGTGTGGTCATCGATCGCGAGAAAATCTCGGACTTCAGTTTCCGTGTCGATGATAGCCGCTACCTCCATGAGGACTTCTGCGCCTGGTTAAGCCTTGTGAGGAATGGACATCTCGGGCATCGGCTCGCAGCCGATCTTGGGCGCTACCGTTTATCGGCTACCAGCCGCTCGGCAAACAAGCTTGTAGGAGCCATCAAAGTCTGGAAAATTTATCGCGAGCTCTCCCCGCTGCCGTGGACGGTCGCCGCGTCGTGGTGGATGCAGTATGCCTGGAGCAGCTTCTGGCAGCAACGCTACGCACGCCCTCGCTGAACCGGCCATGGAGCGACCGCACGAAAGCTCTGACGCAATCTGCTTATCCCAGCGGTCGGCCGGAGACTCTTCGCATCCCGCTGCAGACCGGCAAGCGAAAAACTGCCGAGGATCCTTCGCCCTTCACCGAACTTACCGGGACTTTCGAGACCGAGTTTGCGTGGGGATGGATTGCAGGGCGCACTGGTGCGATTTCAGGTCGCGGAGAGCCGCCGCATCGGAGGATGATGAGGAAGGCTTCCCCGTAAGGCCAGGCTTGAGAAACTGACAGAACGCGATGGAGAGCAGTACAGGCATCCTAGGATGCTGCAAACACGATGTTATGTGAGAGCGAAGGTATCGGAGATCGACCACGCAGTGAGTAAAGTCATCCTAAGTGGCTCTTTAAATTGGACCTTAACCAACACTGCAGAATCAGACCCATAAGCGTGTTATGGCGCGGATTCATTCATGGCAGTCCAATCGCGGTCAAAAATCTTTGACCTTTGGATCTTGGAATCCATGCGTTCCCTTGCTTTTCTCAGGCTTCCGCGTCACAATCGCTACGCTTTAATCTTACAGATCCTGCGTCTGGGTGTTTCGAGAACTCTCCGCTCACCCATCCAGGCTGGTACCGCAGGCTGTTGGGGCCCTGGTAAGGAAACATGGCCATAGAGCAAACAGCGTCGAGTCGACAGTTTCTTGGCGTGGATGTGGGTGCGGAGACACTGAAACTGGTCGAACTGGCTCGCGTATGCGGCCAGTGGCAGATTCAGCGGCGGCAGCGGCTTGAACATGGCAAGGAGCCACAGCCGCTGCTTGACCGCCTGTACCGCGCATGCGGCGCCGATGCGCTGGCGGGCGCAGCGTTGACGGGTCGCCTGGGCAGGCAATTCAGTCTGGCGCACGTGCCGCTGCAGCAGGCGCAATCGCGGGCGTTCCGGTTCTTTTACCCGGATGCAGCGGGGACGCTGGTTTCGATTGGCAGCCACGGGTTCTCCGTGTTGGAAGTGCGGCCAAACGATCGCGAAGTCTTCAGAGAGAACAGCCGCTGTTCGCAAGGCACGGGCAATTTTTTGCGGCAACTTACCGGACGGTTTTCGCTGACGGTGGAGGAGGCCAGCGCGCTCTGCGCGGACGTGGACCACGCCGCTGCGCTGTCGGGCCGCTGCCCGGTCATTCTGAAAACTGACATGACCCACCTCGCCAACAAGGGCGAGAACCGCGCGGAGATCCTCGCCGGTCTCTTCGATGCTGTTTGCGAAAATGTTCTCAACCTGATCAAGCCTGGCTTGAGTCCCGGTCCGGTTGTTTTGATCGGTGGAGTAAGCCAGTCGCCGCGCATTCAGCGGACGTTTCGCGACCGTTTGGCGAAGCACGGGTATGAACTGCACGTGCCGGGCGAGGACGGTCTCTATTGGGAAGCCCTGGGCGCTGCATTGCTGGCCGCCGAGCATTCGTTGCCGACACCGGCCGCGGAACAACTGCTTGTGGGCCGTGAAGGCGCAACGCTGGAACGAACACCAGCGCTGGCCACGTGCCTTGGCCACGTGCGACGCATGCCGATCGCGCCGTGGGAGGCGCGCAATGGTCACGTACGCGACCTGATCCTCGGGCTCGACATCGGTTCGACAGGCGCCAAGGCGGTGGCATTGGACGCAGCGACCGAGGCTGTCGTCTGGGATGCTTACCGGGAAACACGGGGTGCGCCCGTCGAGGCGGCGCAGGCGCTGTGGCGGCAATTTCTGGAAAACCCTGCAGGGACGGAACGCGTCCGTGGCGCGAGCGTCACGGGCAGCGGACGCGAGATCGTCGGGTCGCTGTTGACGAAATGCTATGGGCCGAGCGCAGTCTTCATCCAGAACGAGATTGCGGCACATGCTGAGGGCGCCTGCCATTACGACCCGCGCGTGGACACGATCTTTGAGATCGGGGGGCAGGACGCGAAGTACATCCGGCTGGAACACGGCCGGGTGATTGACTGCGCCATGAACGAGGCGTGCAGCGCCGGGACTGGATCGTTCATCGAGGAACAAGGCCGCAAGTTCTCCGGCATCGAGCGGGTCGCGCAGCTGGGCACGGCGGCTTTAGCAGCGCCTGAGGGCGTGTCCCTCGGGCAACATTGCTCAGTGTTCATGGCAGAGATCATCGACGAGGCCGTGGGCGCGGGCCTGCCCCAGAACACGATCATTGCAGGCCTCTACGACTCGATCATCCAGAATTATCTGAATCGCGTGAAAGGCAGCCGGTCGGTTGGCCAGGTGATCTTCTGCCAGGGTATGCCGTTCGCGGCGGACGCATTGGCTGCGGCGGTGGCGCGGCAGACCGGCAGTGAAGTGATCATTCCGCCCAACCCCGGCACAGTCGGCGCGTTGGGCATTGCTTTGCTGGCCCGCGCGGATCTCGCGTGGCGCGACGTAACGCCGCTGGATCTGCGCCGCTTTCTCGAAGCGAAGGTCGAGGAGCGCAGCACGTTCATCTGCAACGCGACGGTTGGCTGCGGGGCCCCCGGCAACCGCTGTCGTATCGACCGGCTCCGCACGCGCGTTGCCGGCGAGGCTGGGATGTTCACGTGGGGCGGGGCGTGCGCATTACATGAGCGGGCCACGCGGCGGCGCAAGCTGCCGGACCACGCGCCGCAACCGTTCCAGGAGCGCGAACAACTCATCGCCGACATGCTTGCCGCGCTCGGTCCGAATCGCGGCCGCCGGCGGGTGGCGTTGAGCGATGAGTTTCTGCTCAAGGAATTGTTCCCATTCTTTATTACGTTTCTGCACGAACTGGGATGCGACCTCACAACTGTGAAGGGCTCGGATCCGGCGACGCTGAAGCGAGGCATTCAGGAAACCAACGTGCCATTCTGTGCGCCGATGCAGTTGTTTCACGGGGTTGCCGCGCAGATGCGCGAAACCGACGCAGAACTGGTCTTTGCGCCGATCCTGCGAAGCACACTGCGCGCGGGGGATGAACCATACGCGAAGGTCTGCCCGGTCGTTCAATCCGCGCCCTACCTGTTGCGCTTTGACCTGGCCGCAAAAGGCGCGGCACAATGGCTCACGCCCGAGATCGAGATCGGTGCGCGCGGGCTGGAGTCGCCGGAGTTTCGCGCCAGTTGCGCGCGGCTGGCGCAGGCCCTGGGTGCAAGCCGCGGCGAATGGGAGCGTGCGCATCAGGCAGCCATCGCGGCGCAACAGTGTTTCGTTGAACAGTGCAGGGAAATTGGCGGACGAGCGCTGGACTTCTGCCGTCAGCACGACATCACTCCGGTTGTGGTGCTCGGCAGGCCTTACACAATTTATAACCCGATCCTCAATTCCAATGTGCCTGCGATCCTGCGCGAACAGGGCGCCATCGCCGTGCCGGCCGAATGCTATCCCGTGGCGGACGATGTGCCGGTGTTGGAGCGCGTGTATTGGGGCTATGCCCAGCGCCTGCTGCGCGCGGCCCACCAGATTCGCCGCACGCCGGGTGTTTACAGCGTCTACTGCAGCAACTACTCCTGCGGCCCCGACAGTTTCAACCTGCACTTCTTCAGCTACGTGATGGAAGGCAAACCATTCGCCATCATCGAGACCGATGGCCACGCAGGCGATGCCGGCACGAAGACGCGTATTGAAGCATTTCTCCATTGCGTTGCGCAGGACCGCGCTGCCAAAGAGCCGCGCAGCGTGCCGCAAGACTTGCCGGCAATGGAACGCCGCGCTTGCGACTTTACCACGATTGATAAACAGGCCGAGACGGTGCTCGTGCCGTGGATGGGTCCCAACTCCCATGTTGCGGCGGCGTGCCTGCGCGCGTCGGGATTTAAAGCTGAGGCGCTTGCGATGCCCGACCGGCAGGCGTTGCAGATCGGCCGCCGCCACACCTCGGGCAAGGAATGCGTTCCGGTCAGCCTGACGCTGGGGCGGTTGCTGGAGAAACTGCAGCGCGATCCTGCCGGGCGATTCGCGTACATGATGCCGCGCACCAACGGCCCGTGCCGGATGGGCATGTACCATCTACTGCAAAAAATGGTGGTCGAACGTCTGGGCGCGGGAGATCGCTGCCGCTTCGTGTCGCCGAACGAATCCGACTACTACGCTGGATTGCCTCCCGGATTCACTACGCTCTTCCTGACAGGCATCATCGCTCAAGACCTGCTCCAGGATGCGCTGCTGTACGTGCGCCCAACCGAACTGCGCGCGGGCGCAGCCAACGAAATCTGTGCAAGGCGCACGGTGGAGTTATATGCGCTTATCGGCAGGCAACAGAGCCCGATCCGCTCTCGCGCGCAGGCCGTGATGCAGGTCGTCACCGGTCAGCTATTCGGCATCCGCGCGTTGCTGCAGAAAGCCGCGGCAGAGTTCGCCGCGGTCCACCGCGACGGCGCATTACCAGTCGTACAACTGGCCGGCGAGATCTATGTCCGAAGCGACGCGTTCGCAAATGATGGCATCATTGCGAAACTCGAAGCGCACGGGATGCGTGTCCGTTGCGCGTCGGTCAACGAGTGGTTTGAGTACGTTGACCATTGCCAGAAGCAGATCGTCCCGCCCGGCCGAATCGAAGGCGTAATCGGCTTTCTGAAAGAGCGGATCCACCATTTGGAGTGGGAAGCCATGGCCAGGCATCTTGCCTTGCCAGAACCCGTCCCGGTTACGGAGGTGGTCGCTGCCGCTGCCGACTACATTGCCGGCGACGTCGGTGGAGAGGCGGTGTTGACCCTGGGCCTTCCGCTGCACAACTGGCGGAAAGGTGAAATCGCCGCCGCAGTGAACGTCGGCCCGCTGGAGTGCATGCCCACGCGCATTGCAGAATCGCAATTCTTCCATGCTGCAGAACGCGAGAGTCTGCCCACACTCACACTGACCTTCAATGGCGACCCGTTGGCGGAGGACGTGCTGGATAACTTCGCGTTCGAGGTCCACTCCCGTCAACGGTGCTCTACGCGGTAGCCCTACTGGCAGCTCGCCTGGAAACAGAGATTCTTGTTGAAGAACGGCATCACATGATTCTGGAAGCGATCGGCGACGGCGCTGGTGTGGGTGCCGTGGTAGATTTCGAAGCTGTTTGCGATGCCGTACTTGTCGAGCACTTCGTGGAGCTTTATGGTGTCGAAGCGCAGGCCGTCCTGGTCTCCCACATCGACACCGATGGCGCGATACTCGCGTAGATTTCCAATGTACTGATCGATAAATGCCAGCGGAGCGTTGGCCGCCCACTTGGCAAGAATGTCGGGCTGTACGGCGCCATCCTTGTAGGGCAGATCAAGATAGAGCGGGGGATTCTTCGGGTCGGGTGACCAGGCTGCCGCGGAGGCGAGCTGGGCACGCTCAAGGAACGACAACCTGGCTGAGTCTTCCTCTGTCTTCACCGCCTCAAGCTTCTTTTCCATTTCGAGATTGGCGGGTCCGGCGGGACGGGCAGACAGGCAGCAGGGGCTCATAATGTAGAGACTGCCGAAGACATCGGCGTGCTTCATACCGATACGGGTGGCTCCATAACCGCCCATGGAGTGACCGACGAGGCCGCGGCTCAGCCGGCTGGGAAGCGTGCGGTAATGCGCGTCGATGTATGAAACCACATCGTGGGCGACGAAATTCTCAAAGTCTCCTGTCGTGACCGAACTCGAATACATGGAGCCGTTGTGTACAGTCCTGGAGTCCGGCAGGACGACAATCATCTCTTTGGCGCCCTGAGCGAAGGCGCCTTCGATGGTCTGCGGCACGTGAATCTCGTGGGTCCATTGCTCGGCGCCGATGGAGTAGCCATGCAGAGCGTAGACGACGGGATAGCGGCGATGCCTGTTCTTGTTGTAGCTGGGCGGCAGAAAGACGAAGACGTCGCGGTCGACGGCGTCGCCCTCAAGATTGCCTTCCAACGATTTGCCGTGAATCTTGATGCGCTCAACGGTGACGGGCTTGGCGCCCGGGATCACCGGAGGCACTTCGGTTTGTACTTGTGCCGAAAGCGGTCCGCAAAAGAAAACACTAACGCAAATTGCCGATAGAGCCACAGCTTTTCTCATCATCCTCATGTACCTCCTGACGAACACCTCACTATACATAGGAAGCGGCACGATCGACAATTCCAATAAATCGCTTTATTTGACTCGATGCAATCGATCAAGGGCGAGGCTGCAGACGCAGAAGATCCCGCGCGGCTTAGATTCGTTCCAGGTTGCAGCTTATGCCAGGTGATTCTGAGAGCGCGTTGAGTGAACAACTGGTAGAACCCAGATCTTTGCAGAGCGGTTGAGATAGACTTTGCGGGCGGCGGCTGCTGCGCACCGCGTCAATCGCAGCCTCACGGTGGCGGACAGGCAGCGCTGTCCTGCGTTCTTCGGCGTGAGCAATGTTCCAGTGGCGCGCACGCGTATTGGCGGAACGTCTCAGGTCTATTCCGGTGGCCCGACGGCCACAACGAAGTAGGACGCGGGCTCGCTGTTGCTGGCGTTGCTGATGTAGTGGTCATCTCCGGCGATGCACAAACCCATATCGCCCGCTCTGAGCGTGCGCGATGTGCCCGCGGTCGTCAACGTGCATGTGCCTTCCCGCATCAACCACATCTCGGAGTGTTTGTGATGCCAGATGGGCTCTGGCGGAGCGCCAGGCGAGAGAACTGTCAAGTGCGCCTCCAGGCGGATGCTGTCAGGCAGCATTCCCAGGAGATAGCGGTGCGAAATGCGTGTTGCCCCCGGCTTGGGGCTGTTTTGAATAAGTGGGTAGCTGCCGGAGATCAGCCGGGGGATGTCTGCCGGCGCATCGGAGTTTGGCGTGGCGGCTGCATGGGCTTCAGTGGAGGGCAACAGGGCTGGGGAGGCAAGGAGCGTGGTCAGCAGTGCGGAAAAGTCGCGACGATTCATCGGGTCCTCTCTGTTGGGGAAGCATACTACCAACGTCGACGCATCGGGCAATCACCTTGCCGGCAGGCTTATTGATCTGGAGGATCGCGTGTGGATACGGTTCAGGCGAAAAGTCTTCCCTTGAACCGCCATGGTCTTCACGAGTGGTAGGACCACACAAAGTCTTCGATGTATGATGGGCGGGCAGGCACTTTGATTGTCGTGAGGATTTCGGTGATTTTACAGAGGCGTTCGCTCCAACGCAGGTTCTTCCCGCTTATTCTTCCGGCTTTTTTCATTGCTGTTGCAGCCGGGTCACTTCATGCAGCGGCGAGTTGCAATCCGCATGCCTATGGTGCAAAGGGGGATGGCGTCGCAAAGGATACTGCTGCCATTCAGGCAGCGATTGATGCATGCGCAAGCCGTGGCGGGGGCACAGTCACGTTCACGGCCGGCACCTATCTGAGCGCTCCCATCGTGATCAAGAGCGGCGTCACACTGCATCTCGACAAGGGCGCGACATTGCTCGGGTCATCTGATCATCAGGATTATCCTCCCAGGGCCGAGTTTCGTCTTCCTGACCTGCAACCGCTCGTGAGCGCGATCGATGCAAGCAATATTGCGATTACCGGCGAAGGCGTAATTGACGGGGCGGGAGAAAGCTGGTGGCGCGAGGCGCGAAGCATCAAGGATCACGGAATCCTGGGCACGGGGCATCCGAGGCCAAAGCTCATCATTTTCGATCATTGCAGGCACGTACGCGTGGAGGGGATCACGATTCAAAACTCGCCGATGTGGCAGCTGGTTCCCTATTACTCGGATGACGTGGTGATTCGGAATATCAGGATCCTGGCACCGGCGCACTCGCCGAACACGGATGCGATCGATCCATTCGCTTCGTCGCATGTTGTGATTGATCACGTCTACGCGGACGTGGGCGACGATGATGTTGCCATCAAGTCAGGAGCCATCAACTCCCCGGGACCCGACAGCCCGAGCCGCGACATCACGATCACCCACTGCACCTTCATGCATGGGCACGGCCTGTCCGTGGGTAGCGAGATTGCCGGCGGTGCGCAGAATATCCGGGCTGAAGACATTCACTTTGAAGGCACGGACAATGGCATTCGCATCAAGGCAAATCGCGATCGCGGAAACGATGTCGGCCACCTTGTCTTCCGCGACATCGAGATGAAGAACGTGAAGAATGCGCTGATTATCAGCGAGTATTATCCCAAGGTTCTTCCGCCCGCTCAAGAATCCGCACAGCCGATTACAAGGCTTACGCCTCACTTTCACGACATCAAGCTGGAGAACGTGACGGCTACGGGAGTCGAGAATGCCGGAGCGATCGCAGGGCTCCCTGAATCGCCGGTGCGCAGCGTGGTTTTGCGCAATGTGAGGATCTCCGCGCGCAGGGGGTTGACCATAGGCCATGCCGATGTCTCGGGCGATGACGTGGTCGTGAAGGTGACAGAGGGAGACGCGATTGTGAAAGCGGCGGGAGCGAATGTAGTGCTGCACTGAGCTGGCCGTTTAAGGCGACACCGGCGCGAGCGATATCGGCCTCTGCCTGGCCAGGCAGCCAGAGAGCAGTGCCCTACTCAGGCCGTTACGGTGTTTCGTCCTGCTCGCTGCCATTCAAGAAGCCGGTAGCGGCCCTTCGGTCTTTGGGTTGTTCCATGCTCTGAGCTGTTTGCGCCATTTTCAAGTGCTGTTCCATCAGCTTGCGGGCTTCCATGGGTTGGCGTGCGCGAATGGCGCGGTAGATGGCGCGATGCATTTCGGCGGATTCACGCAGGTCGGTGGCCCGCTGCACCGTTTTGCTGCGCTTGTCATACATCGACGAGGTGACGGTCTCCATGATGGCGGCCAGAATCGGATTGCCGGCCGCCTGGGCGATGATGCGGTGAAAGAGCACGTCGTGAATCAGATATTCACCGGGATTGTCCATGGCGGCAAACATCTCGGCCACCTCGTCTGCGAGGGCCGCGTGATGCCCTTCCTTGCCGCGCTCGGCCGCCAGGGCCGCCAGGTCGCTCTCCAGAATCATGCGTGCTTCAAACATCTGCCAGGACTGAAAGCGGTGCAGCGCGCCCATGAAGCTGAAAGAATCCTGGCCGAAGGCGGGCGGTCCATCGGCGACAAAGGTGCCCACCCCTTGCCGGATCTTCATCACGCCCATGGCGGCAAGGTAGCCTATGCCGGTGCGGAGACTGGCGCGGCTTATCTTTAGTTCGCGCGCGAGTTCGCGTTCCGGCGGGAGTTTGTCGCCCGGCAACAGCGTGCCCTTCTCAACCAGTGAGCGCACGTGGTTGACCACTAGCATGGTCCGGTGTCTTTCCGGTGCATCCTCTTTCGGCCGCAACATAGGCGTAAAAGCACTCCCTATCCCGGCGGTTCCGAGAATTTCAGGCACGACGAGATTAACACCGACGGCCGTTCTCCCGCAGAGGGTTTCTTCAATCTTGTGATGGAAGGAGCCGATGTTCAGCTTATTTTCCATAGGCTTATGGCGTGATCGAGGGCCGAGTCCGGGCTCATTTGCAAGGCGCTTTCTGGACTCGAAAGCTTGTCGCATTTAAATCTTGACAACTCTTCAGCACATTTGTGAGTATTTTCGAGCAATAGATGTGGTCCGACCACGCCAAGGCAATTGTTCGCTGCAAGACCAAAAATAAGCTTCTATTGCGGAGGCCCAATGCGATACATGTGGTTCAGAAGACACGGAGCGGTTGCCCGCCGGGCTGCCGTCGCTTTCTGTGTGGCCGCTCTGTTACTCGCCCCGAAAGGCAACTCGCAGATTGCCGGGACCGGAAATATCCAGGGTACGGTGAGCGACCCCTCAGGCGCAGTGATTTCCAATGCCCAGGTAACCGTCACCGATGTGGCGACCGGCGTCAAACATCAGACTGTAAGCAGCGGCGGAGGTCTGTTCAGCCTCCCCAACCTCGTTGTCGGAACTTACAACCTCTCTTGCAGCGCCTCGGGATTCAAGACCTACTCTCGCAACGAAATCGTCCTTGAGGTGGGCAGTAACATCGGCATCAACGTCACCATGTCTGTGGGCGCCGCCAACGAGGAGGTTGTCGTTCAGGCCAATGGTGTTTCCCTGCAGACGCAGGACACGTCATTCAAGCAGACCATTGACGAGAAGGAGGTCAATGAACTGCCGCTCAACGGGCGGCAGATGACGGACCTGATCGTGCTCTCTGGAGGCGCCGCGAATGCTCCGGGCAACGACATGGTGGGCAGCAAGAACTTCTTCAGTTCGAAGACGATTTCCATCGCCGGTGGCATGGGCAATCAAACGGATTATCGTCTGGACGGCGCCGACAACAATGATTACATGACCAACGTCAACCTGCCGTTTCCTTTTCCCGACGCGGTGAATCAGTTCAGTGTGGAGAGCACGGCCATGGGCGCGCAAAGCGGGCTGCATCCCGGCGGCGAGGTCAACGTGGTTACGAACTCCGGCACGAATGCCTTTCATGGCGATGCATTCGAATACATCCGCAACAACTATATTGACGCCACGAACTTCTTCTCCAGCTCGCCCGATCAGCTCCACCAGCATCAGTTCGGCGGCACCCTCGGCGGTCCGATCAGGAGCAACAAGCTCTTCTTCTTCGCGGGCTATCAGAGGGTAAGCCACCACGAGAAGATCTCGGACAAAACCGCATACGTACCCAGCGCGGCCAACCTTGCAGGCGACTTCTCGGCCTCCGACTCCACTCCCTTGTACAATCCGCTGACCGGAGATCTTCTGGTGAACAACCAGATCGCCCCATCGTATTTCAGTCCCGTTTCCCTCGCCCTGGAGAAGTACCTGCCCCAGACCACCGATCCTGCTGGGAAAGTGAAATTCGCGCTCCCGGGCGACTATACAGAGAACCAGTTCGTTACCAGAATCGACGCGAATCTCTCGTCGAAGAACAATTTGTATGGGCGGTATCTTCTCGATGGCTATGCTCATCCTGCTGCGTTTTCCCCGACCGACGCCTTGGTGACCACGACCGCGGGCAATCTGGAGCGCGCGCAGTCACTGACCGTTGGCGACAGCTATGTCTTCAACCCGCACATGGTCAACTCGGTGCACCTCACGGCGGACCGCCGCCGCGATGACCGTGAGCCCGCCGCCCAGGGGGTCAGTCCGAATGGGGTCGGCATCTCGATGTACAACAACGATCCCAACTTCTTCCGGTTCACCACCAGTTCAAAATTCAGTCTCTACTGCGGCACCTGCGCGCCGTCTCACTTCAACGTCAATACCTTCGCCGTCTCCGACGACGTGAACCTGGTTCGCGGCAAGCACCAGATCGTGTTCGGCGGCGAGTTCGTCCGCTCGCAGTTCAATGCCAGCAACCACTATGAGATGAATGGCGCGTTCACGTTTACCGGCGACTTCAGCCAGAAGGGCCCGGGGCAGAATCAGAAAAAGCTGCCCGCAGCGGATGCCAACCTCGACTTCCTCACGGGAGCGCTGCATGGCTTCGAGCAGAGCAAGGCGCAGGGCAACTCCCTGCGCGCGCCCATTCCGACCCTCTACATTCAGGACACCTGGCAGGCGACCCCGAAACTGGTGTTGACCGCTGGCGTGCGCTGGCAGCCCGAATTCATGCCGACGGATTATTTCCACCGCGGCGCGGTATTCGACGAAGCCTCCTTCGTGAATAACGTGCAAAGCCTCGTCTATCCCAATGCGCCAGCGGGCGTCTTCTACTACGGCGATAAAGGCGTGCCGAAAAATTACACCCAAAATTCGCCGTGGCAGTTCTCGCCCCGTCTGGGCGTGACCTGGAATCCTGACGGCGTCGGTAAGACGGTCTTCCGTGTCGGCGGCGCCCTGATCTACGACGAACCGAACTTCTTCACATCGAACCGCAACCAGCAGAACCCGCCGTTCGCGACCGCAGCCTCCACGGTCCCAACGACAACGCCACTTGATTTCGCAGATCCCTGGTCAAGCGGCAGCGCACCAGGCAACCCATTTCCGCAGCCGGCCATTCCGGCTGCTGACGTGATCTTCCCGAAGACGGCGCAATACATCGTCCTGCCGTCTCATTTCCATCCGCCGTACGTGTTGCAGTGGACGGCAAGCATACAGCATCAAATTGGGCGCGCGTGGATGGCGCAGCTCGACTACGTCGGCAACGAGACGTCCCACCAGACGTGGGGTTTCCCCCTGAACCCGGCGGTGTATACCAGCGGTTCGCCGAGTGCAAATTACAGCAAACGCTTCCGTCTCTACCTCGAAAACCCCAGCCAGGGCGCTGCGTTCACGGGTGGCGGTGGAGGCTCGGTCCTGATCGCCGACTCGGCCACCGCGAGCTATAACGGCCTGATCGCCACCATCCAGCATCGCATGTCCAACTTCACCTTCCTCGCGAACTACACGTGGTCGCACTGCATCGATGTGGAAGACGCACAGGGTGATATCGGCGGGACCACCGTTGAAGATCCGTACAATCCCCGGCTGGATCGCGCCAATTGCGGCTTCGATTACCGGGGTATGTTCAACGCCAACGGCGTTGTAACCAGCAAGTTCACCAGCCTGCATGGAATTGCAGCAATGCTCGCCAACAACTGGGAAGTGGGTCCGCTGCTCCGGATCACCGATGGCGCGCCGCTCACGGTAACCGACGGCACGGACATCTCGGGCACCGATGTGAATAACGACCGGCCCAACTTGACCGGGTCAACTACGTATACGCACAACAACGTCGTGACGAACCCGACCTATCTCAATCATGACGCCTTCGCTTACCAGACCAATGGCACCTATGGCAACCTGGGTAGAAATTCCTTTCGGGGACCGAAGTATGTAGGCCTGGACGCAGAGCTCAGCCGGTTCTTCCCGGTCACGGAAAGAACGAAGCTCGTTTTCCGTATCGAGGCCTTCAACGTCATGAATCACCCCAACTTCAACTCACCGAGCAGCGGCAATCTCAAGGTCAACAACTCGAAGACATTCGGCCAGATCACCAGCGCCAACGATCCTCGCATCTGGCAGGGAGCTGTGAAGTTTGTCTTTTGAGCATAGCGCGTGGCCATTCGTTCCAGGTTGGGTCACGTGAAACCATCCTCAGGCCGCCGCAGGCGTCCTCTGATTCCTGGAAGGAATCAGACCGGCTTCTGCGGCGGCCTGTGGATCGCAGCATGACGCGGCAGCGAGAGTCTTCGAGAGGACGCAACTTTGAACCACACACAGCGAGAATATATGGAAACCAGGGGCCAGAATCGCAGAGACTTCTTGAAGATTGGAAGCGCAGCCGTTGCCGCAACCGCAGTTTCGTGGAACGCCCGCAGTTACGCAGCGATTGCCGGCGCGAATGACCGCGTGAAGGTGGGCGTTGTTGGTTGCGGCGATCGCATGAGAGGCGCATTGATTCCTGCTTTCCTTCAGCACGCCAAGGATCTGAACTTCGAGTTCGTTGCGGTCTCTGACATCTGGAATCGCCGCCGCGAAGAAGGTGCCGCCCATATCCAGAAGCTTACCGGAAACCCCATCGCCGCAGTTCGCAATAACGACGAGCTGTACGCCCGTAAGGATGTCGATGCCGTTCTTATCGCGACGGCTGATTTCCAGCACGCGCTCCATGGCGTCGAGGCGGTCAAGGCGGGGCGGGATGCTTATGTGGAAAAGCCCACCGCTCACACGATGGATGATGCTCGCAGGTTTCTCGCAGCCGTGAAGGAAACCGGCAAGATTGTCCAGGTGGGAACGCAGCGCCGCTCCACGCCCAGCTACCAGAAGGCAGCTGAATACATCAAGTCGGGCGCATTTGGCGACATCGTGATGGTGGAGATGACCTGGAACGTCAATCAGCCCGGCCGTTGGCGCCGCCCCGACGTTGTGCCGCTTCTCAAAGAGCAGGATACCGACTGGAAACGCTATCTGCTCAATCGCCCCTACGAGCCATTCAATGCCCGCAAGTATCTTGAGTTTCGCCTCTTCTGGCCTTACTCTTCCGGCATTCCCGATCAGTGGCTGGTCCACCAGATTGATACCGTTCACTGGTTTACAGGCCTGCCCCATCCGCGCAGCGTGGTTGCCAATGGAGGCATCTATCTATGGAAAGACGGCCGGCAGAACTGGGACACCATGACCGCCGTCTTTGATTACGGCCCGCTTGATGACCTGACCAAGGGCTTTCAGGTGCAGTACACGTCACGCTTCACCAACTCGGCCGGGGGCGTGAAGGAACTCTACTACTCCAACGGCGGCATGCTCGATATGGATAAGCAGCGCGTCACTCCAGACGGAGGTATGAATGCCCGCAATGCCGCTGAGATGGGTATGAAGCCCAACCTGCTTCCGAGCTTCTCTCTTGTGGAGCACGCCGAGGCCGCCTCCACGGCCGCCAATACCGGCGCCGACCCTCAGACCTCTGCCAACATGCGCAACTGGATGGAGTGCGTCCGCTCCCGCAAGACTCCAAATGCGCCCATAGAAGCTGGTTTCAGCCACTCCATCGCGCTCTGCATGAACGTTGCCGCTATCCAGACCGGCCAGAAGGTCACCTTCGACGACAAGACCCAGCAGGTCATGGTGGGAGGCAAAGTGTATGCGTAGTCTGGCCGTGTTTGGACTTCTGGCCGTGTCCTTTCTGTTCGCCGCTGCTTCTTTTGCCGCCACGCGCACCAAGGGCGTACAGGTGGTGGCCGACGAGGCCAATCGCCGCGTTGTCATCACCATTGATGGCCACCCCTTCACCTCCTACATCTGGCCCACCTCGCTCAAGAAGCCGGTTCTTTATCCGCTGATCACCGACGAGGGCATCACCGTAACGCGCGGTTATCCGCTGGAGCCGCGGCCGGGGGAACGCGTCGACCACCCACACCACGCCGGACTCTGGTTCAACTACGGCAACGTGAACGGATTTGATTTTTGGAATAACTCCGACGCGATCAAGGTGGAGAACCGCCCGAAGATGGGCTCGATCCTTGAAACTAAAATCGTATCTACCAAGAGCGGCGCCACTCGGGGTGAACTGATTGTGCGGTCGGTATGGGTGAGTGGGGAAGGCAAGCAGCTTCTTGACGAGACAACGCGATACGTCTTCATGCGCCGCAACCATGCCCGCGTCATCGATGAAATTGTGACTCTCAAGGCGCTCGAAGATGTTGTGTTTCACGACGACAAGGAAGGCCTGTTCGGTTTGCGCGTTGCAAGCTGGCTGGAGTCGCCTGACGAAAAAGGCGGCGTATTCTCAGACGCGAGTGGACGACCTACAAAGGTCAATGCCGCACATTCGCCCGGCGCGAGCGGCGTATACCTGACCAGCGAGGGAGTGAAGGGCGACGCTGTGTGGGGAACGCGCGGGCGTTGGTGCAGCCTGACTGGCCACACAGAAGGCCACACGGTTACCGTTGCCATATTCGATGATCCGAAGAACCCCGGCTATCCGACCTATTGGCACGCGCGCGGATACGGCTTGTTCGCGGCGAATCCACTTGGCCGAAGTGTCTTCGATCGAAAGCAGCCGCCGTTCAATTTCACACTTGAGAAGAATCAAACTGCCGTGTTCCGCTACCGGGTCATGCTGCTTTCGCAAGCAGCAACCACAGAGCAGATGAATCGCGAAGCCGAAAGGTTTGCAGCGGAATATAAGTAGCCGCTTGCAGATTGAGTTCGGCAGTCACGCGAGTGCCAGCCGAATGCCTGCACGGCATTCGCAATTCGACTTTCAACCCGCAGTTCACAAGCATGATTGCGATGCGTTTCCGTTGAAGGGGGATGTTCAGATGAATACATTCAGCTCGATGCGCCGGGATTTTCTGCGCACAGGCGGGATTGGAGTCGCCGCCGCGGCGCTTCCCGGAATTTCTCTTGCGGCAGCAAGCCTCTCGCCCAAGGGTGCCGCTACGTCTGCCGCATTTCCGGGCGCCTTCGACGTGCGCAAGTACGGGGCGACGGGTGACGGCAAGACTCTCGACACGGATGCAGTGAACCGCGCCATTGGCGCGGCGGCCGCGGCGGGCGGCGGAGTGGTCGTGTTTCCCGCCGGCACCTACCTCTGCTTTTCGATCCACCTCAAGAGCCAGGTGCACCTGCACCTGCAGCAGGGCAGCACGATTGTGGCGGCTGACTCGCCGAAACCGGGCGAGCAAACCGGCTACCATGGCGGCGTGTACGATGCGGCCGAACCGAACACGGCATGGGACGCCTACCAGGACTACGGCCACAACCACTGGCATAACTCGCTCATCTGGGGCGAGGACATTCACGACTTCAGCATCACCGGGCCCGGGCTGATCTACGGCAAGGGGCTGAGCTTCGGGGCCAACCGCGCGGCTCGGGCGATTACCCGATCTATGTCGCCGAGCAGGCGGGCGTGGGCAACAAGGCCATCGCGCTCAAGAATTGCCGCAATGTTCTGCTGCGCGATTTCTGGATTCTGAAGGGCGGGCACTTCGGCCTGCTCCTGACCGGCGTTGACAACCTGACCATTGACAACCTGAAGATTGACACCGACCGCGATGGCATGGACATCGACTGCTGCCAGAACGTGCGCGTCTCCAACTGCACGGTCAACTCGCCGTGGGACGATGGCATCTGCCCGAAGTCCAGTTACGCTCTCGGCTACGCACGACCGACCAGAAACGTGACGATCACCAACTGCTGGGTCACCGGCACCTACGAATTGGGCACGGTTCTGGACGGAACATTCAAGAAGTTCGCTCCGGATGCGCACGTGGGGCGCACCGGCCGCATCAAATGCGGCACGGAATCGAATGGCGGCTTCATCAACATCACCATTTCGAATTGTGTGTTCGAAGGCTGCCAGGGGTATGCACTCGAGTCCGTTGACGGCGCCCTGCTGGAAGATATTGCGATCACCAACACGACAATGCGCGATCTGGTGTCGCCGCCGCTCTTTATGCGATTGGGCGCGCGGCTGCGCGGTCCCAGGGAGAGCACCAGGGTGGGCACGATGAGGCGCGTCGTGATTAGCAATCTCGAGTGCTACAACGCGCCGATGAAATACGGCTCGATTCTGAGCGGCATACCGGGCTACAGCATCGAAGACGTGAAGCTCTCGAACATTTACGTGGAGACCGCTGGCGGCGCAGCTGCCGAGGCTGCCCAGGTGCAACCGCAGGAGTTTGAAAACAAGTATCCGGAGCCAAGCATGTTTGGAACCATCCCGGCCTCCGGTTTTTACATGCGGCACGTGCGCAATGTGGAAATGAGCCATGTGGAGATTGCCAACCGGGCTGCCGATGCGCGCCCTGCGTTTTATTTGACGGACGTGGACAGGGCGGATTTCTTTGCCATCACAGCTCCTCGCGGAGAGAACGGCGCCTTCTCGCTGCATGATGTGAAAGATCTGCGCATCGGCTGGAGCAGAGCAGCGGCCGATGCAGTATTGCAGAGCGTCGATCACAAGATGCTGTGAGGGTATTGAGGGCAATGGAAGGTCATTGCCCCATCCGCTTCGAGCGGGCCGTAGCCCGGCCCGCTATCCAACGGTCTCTCAACGACGGGAGCACCTCGAAGCGGGGATGGATGCCCTACCTGGCCTGCCGGAGATACCTTGCCAGATAGTTGGCAGGGCAGTGGTCATTTCATAATACAAACAGCCTGACTGTCGCCGGCAGGGCTCGCGCAGCCCGCCAAGCGCTTATCCATGCCTATCGCGCAACCCGCCTATGTTCCTATATTTGTATTGTTTTCAGGGAATTGTTCCGCAATGCAAGATGGCGATGGATCCGTATGCAGCGAACCGCTCCCTCTCTGTAAATTCCTATGAACATGGGCTTCCGAGAGCCCATCACAGCCCCAGAGAGAAGTTCGTTTCGATTGCCTGAAACTATCGACGCGATTGATAAGATCACTCAATCGAATCGGCGCGCGACTCATATACTGAACAAGCGAGTCAGTTGCATACGACTACAGGAGACATCATGTCCAACGAATCGAAGTGCCCGTACTCGGGCGGCATGCTCAAGCACACAACGGCAGGGGCAAAGGGAATCCGGGACTGGTGGCCCGACCAGCTGAACCTGGGGATCTTGCATCAGCATTCCTCGCTGTCCAATCCGATGCGCGAAGAGTTCAACTACGCTGAGGAGTTCAAGAGCCTTGACCTGGATGCCGTGATCAAGGACCTCCATGCCCTGATGACGGATTCGCAGGACTGGTGGCCCGCCGACTACGGTCACTACGGGCCGCTGTTTATCCGCATGGCTTGGCACTCCGCGGGCACGTACCGTATCCATGACGGGCGCGGCGGCGGCGGCAGGGGCGCACAGCGGTTCGCGCCGTTGAACAGCTGGCCGGACAACGTGAACCTGGACAAGGCGCGCCGGCTGCTGTGGCCGATCAAGCAGAAGTACGGCCGCAAGATTTCCTGGGCTGACCTGATGATCCTGGCCGGCAACGTGGCGCTCGAGTCCATGGGCTTCAAGACCTTCGGCTTCGCCGGCGGCCGCGAAGACATCTGGGAGCCGGAGGAGGACATCGACTGGGGCCCCGAGAGCCAGTGGCTGGGCGACCAGCGCTACCGCGGCGAGCGCCAGCTCGACAACCCGCTGGCCGCCGTCCAGATGGGCCTGATCTACGTCAACCCGGAGGGCCCGAACGGGCAGCCCGACCCGCTGGGCTCGGCGCGCGACATCCGCGAGACTTTCGCCCGCATGGCGATGGACGACGAGGAGACGGTGGCGCTGGTCGCCGGCGGCCACACCTTCGGCAAGACGCACGGCGCCGCCGACCCGGGCCGCTACGTGGGCCCCGAGCCCGAGGCGGCGCCGATCGAGGCGCAGGGCCTGGGCTGGAAGAACAGCTTCGGCAGCGGCAAGGGCGTGCACACCATCACCAGTGGCCTGGAAGGCGCCTGGACGCCGAACCCCACGCGCTGGGACAACGGCTACTTCGAGACCCTGTTCGGCTACGAGTGGGAGCTGACCAAGAGCCCCGCCGGTGCGCACCAGTGGAAGCCCAAGGGCGAGGCTGGCGCCGGCACCGTGCCCGATGCGCACGACCCGGCCCGGCGCCACGCGCCGATGATGTCCACCGCGGACATGGCCTTGCGCGCCGACCCGATCTACGAGCGGATCTCGCGCCGCTTCCTGGCCGACCCGCAGGCCCTGGCCGACGCCTTCGCGCGCGCCTGGTTCAAGCTCACGCACCGCGACATGGGGCCGATCGCGCGCTACCTGGGCCCGCTGGTGCCCAAGGAAGCGCTGATCTGGCAGGACCCCATCCCGGCGAACGATCATCCGCTCGTCGACAAGAAGGACATCGCCGATCTCAAGGCGAAGATCGCAGCCTCCGGCCTGTCGGTTGCCGACCTTGTCTCGAAC
>JAGWRX010000084.1 GCA_028876395.1 Acidobacteriota bacterium | reverse complement strand
TCATCATTGAGGCGCTCGCCGAGGCCGGCGTCAAGGTGGGCCTGCCCCGCGACACCGCCACCCAACTGGCCGCGCAAACCGTCTTCGGCGCCGCCAAAATGGTGCTTGAAACCGGCTACCACCCCGCGCTGCTCAAGGACGCTGTCACCACCCCCGCTGGCTGCACCATCGACGGCATCCTGGAACTCGAGGAAGGCGGCCTGCGCGTCACCCTCATCAAGGCCGTCATGCGCGCCACCCAGCGCGCCAAGGAACTGGCCGCGGGCTGAAGAACCCGATTGCGCTCCGTCGTCAAGGTACACTCTTCGTACCCACGGCGGAGCGCAGCCAACTGTAAGAACTCACTCGGTCTGGACATCACCTTGCCCATCCAACGCCCAACCTGGCTCCCCAATTACCTGCCGGAACTTGACGGGCTGCGTGGTCTCGCGATCCTCGCGGTGGTCCTCTATCACTGCCAGCCGCGTCTTGTGGGCACCTGGCTGTATCCCGTTGCCATCTGGGGCTGGTCCGGCGTGACTCTCTTCTTCTTCCTCAGCGGCTTTCTGATCACCTGCAACCTGCTCACCGCGCGCGAACGGCAACACTACTTTCACAACTTCCATGCGCGGCGCGCGCTGCGCATCTGGCCCGTCTATTTGCTTTTGCTGGCCTTTGTGTATGCCGAGGCCCCCTGGTACGTCGGTCCCAGCGTGTGGCAGGCCGTGCGTACCGCGCCGTGGTGGGCTTATCTGCTTTTTCTGCAGGATCTGTTCCCGCTCGCATTGCCGCCCGCGCTGGGCCCCACCTGGGCGCTTGCCATTGAGGAGCAGTACTACTTCGTCTGGGCCCCCGTCGTGAAATGGCTTCGCAACCCGGCTTGGCTGGCTCTGCCGCTCGCCGGCGCACTCGCCGCATCGCCTCTCTTGCGCCGCGCGCATCCTGGCTGGATCACTCCGACGCACACCCTCACTCACCTCGACGGCCTCGCCCTCGGCAGTCTGCTCGCGATCGGACTGTACACGCTCTCGCTCAGCCGCCGTACCTGGCTCACGCTCGGTCTTGTATCGTTGGTCCTCGGCTGGATTGCCGTTTTCACCATCGCTGCCGGCACCGCGTTTCTCGACACCGCGCTGGCCTTTGGCTACGGCGGAGCCATCCTTGCGCTTGCTGCTTCTGCTGGGGCGCGCAATCCCATCCACGTGCTGCTGCGCCGGGGCCCAGTCGCCTTCTATGGCCGCATCAGCTACGGCCTCTACATGGTTCACATCTCCGTCTTCATCTACTTCGGCTGGTTCGACGTGCGCATGGACCCCTACGGCATTCCCGGCAACCTCGCCATCGTCGCCTTCCGCTTCGCCGCCTCCACCGCCGTCGCCGCAGCGCTGTGGTTCGCCTTCGAGTCCCAGATCCTCAAGCTCAAGCGCTACTTCTAGTCCCGACAAAACTCACAGATCGCGCGTTGACTCGTCTCACAAACTGGTTTTTCATTCTGCCCGCGTGTGATTCCAATCACCCATGGCCTTAAACCACGGCTGCTACGCTTGAGTGGCACGCAATTCTCCCCTTGCGAGGTACATCATGAGCAATACAACGAGCCAAGGCCCCCTGAGCCCGGAAACGTTGGCCAGGATGAATGCCTACTGGCGTGCTGCCAACTACCTCTCTGTCGGTCAGATTTATCTCAAGGACAATCCGCTCCTTGACCGGCCGCTGACGCTCGACGACGTCAAGCCCCGCCTGCTCGGCCACTGGGGAACAACCCCCGGACTCAATTTTCTCTATGTGCACTGGAACCGCCTCATCCGCGAGCGCGGCCTGAACATGATCTACATCATCGGCCCGGGGCATGGCGGGCCTGGGCTCGTGGCCAACACTTACCTTGAAGGTTCCTACACAGAAATCTATCCCCACATCGAGCAGAACAAAGACGGCATCAAGCGGCTCTTCCGGCAATTCAGCTGGCCCTACGGCGTTCCCAGCCACGTGGCGCCGGAGACGCCCGGCTCTATCCACGAGGGCGGCGAGCTGGGCTACTCGCTGGTGCATGCCTTCGGCGCGGCCTTCGACAATCCCAGCCTGATTGTGGCCTGCGTGGTGGGCGATGGCGAGGCCGAGACTGGCCCGCTGGCGACGAGCTGGCACTCCAACAAGTTCCTCAATCCCGCCACCGACGGCGCAGTGCTGCCCATTCTGCATTTGAACGGCTACAAGATCGCCAACCCCACCGTGCTGGCCCGCATTCCGCATGCCGAACTCGAGGACCTGATGCGCGGATACGGGTACGAGCCCTTCACTCTCGCGGGCGACGACCCTGCCGTCATGCACCAGCAGGCTGCGGCGATCTTTGACACGATCTTCGACCGCATCGCAGAGATCCAGAAAGCCGCGCGCGAGAATGGCTCAACGGAGTGCCCCCGCTGGCCCATGCTCATCCTGCGCACGCCCAAGGGCTGGACCGGCCCGAAAGTCGTCGATGGCAAGCCGGTGGAAAATACCTGGCGCGCGCATCAGGTTCCCTTCAGCGAGCTGCGCGAGAAACCCGACCACCTGCGCCTGCTGGAAGAGTGGCTGCTCAGTTACAAACCGGATGAGTTGTTTGACGAGAAGGGCGCATTCCGCGACGGGCTGGCCGAGTTGGCGCCCAGGGGGCGCCGCCGCATGGGCATGAACGCCCATGCCAATGGCGGACTGCTGCTGACACCGCTCAAAGTGCCGAGCTTCCGCGACTTCGCAGTCAAGATCGAGGGCCGCGGCCAGGCGGACGTCGAATCCACGCGCGTGCTGGGACGCCTGCTGCACGCGGTAATGGAAGCCAACAGAGACCAGAAGAACTTCCGCGTCTTCGGCCCCGATGAGACAGCCTCAAACCGCATCGGCGATGTAATCACCGGAACCGGCAAGACCTGGATGGCCGAGACGCTGCCGGTGGACGAAAACCTGTCGCCGACGGGCCGCGTGATGGAAGTGCTGAGCGAGCACATGTGCCAGGGGTGGTTCGAGGGCTATCTGCTCACCGGACGCCACGGCTTTTTCTCCTGTTATGAGGCATTCATTCATATCGTGGATTCGATGGTGAACCAACACGCCAAGTGGCTCAAGGTCACGCGCACGATCCCCTGGCGCAAGCCCATCGCCTCGCTCAACTATCTGCTCAGTTCTCTGGTGTGGAGGCAGGATCACAACGGCTTTTCCCATCAGGACCCGGGCTTCATCGATCACCTGGTCAACAAAAAGGCCGATGTGGTGCGCGTCTATCTGCCGCCGGACGCCAACACGCTGCTCTCCGTGGCCGACCATTGCCTGCGCAGCAAGAACTACATCAACCTCATCGTGGCCGGCAAGCAGCCAGCGCCGCAATGGCTCACCATGGACGAGGCCATTGCGCATTGCACCACCGGCGTTGGCATCTGGCAGTGGGCCTCGAACGATAACGGCAACCCCGACGTGGTGATGGCATGTTGCGGCGACGTGCCCACGCTGGAGACACTGGCCGCCGTAACCCTGCTCCGCGCCAGGATTCCCGACCTGCGCATCCGCTTGGTGAACGTGGTTGACCTGATGGCGCTTCAGCCGCAGTCCGAGCATCCGCACGGACTTCCCGACGAGGAATTCGATCGCATCTTCCCGCCCGGCGCGCCCGTCGTTTTTGCATTTCATGGATATCCGTGGCTCATTCACCGGCTCACGTATCGGCGTCACAACCATGACAACCTGCATGTGCGCGGCTACAAGGAAGAGGGCACGACGACAACGCCCTTCGACATGTGCGTGCTCAACAATATCGACCGCTTCCAGTTGGCGCTTGATGCCATCCTGCGCGTGCGGCGGCTGGCTCCGCAGGCTGAGGAGGCACGGCAGTGGTATTCCGAGGCCATTCAGCGCCATCGCCTGTATGTGACGGAAAACGGCGAAGACCTGCCGGAGATTCGCGACTGGCGCTGGACGCAAAGCTGACCTGCTGACTCACTCGGTCCCCATCCTCGCGTCTCTTTCTCTCGCGGGGATGGGAGACCATCAACCGCTTGCTTACCGCTGATTCGCTCAGCCCAACCCGCAGAGGTTTTTCTCCATGGCGTCTTTGCCCGTACTGGTTTTGAACAGCGGTTCCTCTTCCATCAAATTCTCACTCTATGAAGCGTGCAACGGCGAGCGCACCAGGCTCTTCGACGGCGCGGTAGACGGCATCGGCACCGACCTGGGCAAGTTCTGGATTAAGGATGCCGCGGGCAACAAACTGGTGGATCAGAACCCGGCCCTGCCCACACGCGCCGTTGCCTTCAAGCTGGTGGCCGACGCGCTCCACTCGGGCGACTTCCCTGCCCCCGCGGCCATCGGGCATCGCATGGTTTCCGGCGGGCCTACGATTCAAGAGAACCAGCTCATCACACCGGAGTTGATTGACGAAATGGAGCGCTACACGGCCTTTGCTCCACTGCACACGCCCATCGCCGTCTACATCATGCGCGAGGCGCTGCGGCTCTTTCCCGGCGTGCCCAACTTCGTCTGTCTCGACACCTACTTTCACCGCACCATGCCCGAGGAAGCGTGGCGCATGCCGATTCCCGAAGAGTATGCCTCTATCGGCGTCCGCCGCTACGGGTATCACGGCCTCAGCTACGAGTCCATCGTCTATCAGCTCGGTACGGAAACACCGGCGCGGCTGATCGTGGCCCACCTCGGCAACGGCGCGTCCATCACCGCCATCCGCGACGGCAAATGTGTGGACACCTCCATGGGCCTCACGCCCACCGGCGGCATCATCAGCGGCACGCGCACCGGCGACATCGACCCCGGCGTGCTGCTCTTCGTGCTGCGGCAGATTGCCGCTGAAACACCCGGCACAGCCGAGGCCGCCGACAAGCTTGAGACCTTCGCCAGCAAGAAGGCCGGCCTCCTCGGCGTCAGTGGACTTACCAATGACATGCGCGGCCTGCGCGACGCCATCGCCCAGGGAGACGAACGCGCCCGCATGGCCGTGACGCTGTTTACCCGCACCATTTCAAAATGGATTGGCAGCTTCATGGCCGTACTCGGAGGCCTTGACATGCTGGTCTTCACCGGCGGCATTGGCGAAAACGACATCGCCTCGCGCGCCGAAATTTGCGCCGGCCTTGGACCTCTCGGCATCGTCCTTGATCCTGCGCGCAACAACGTGCGCGGCGAGGCCGTCATCTCGTCCGAAGACTCGCCCGTGACGGTGCGCGTGATTCCGCCCGCCGAGGACCTGATGATCGTGAATCACGTGGTAAGGCTGCTGGCGCAGTAAACCAGCCACTAGGAGTGGGTCAGTTTGAAGGGTATGGGCTTCAGCCCGTACATCCATTGAACATGATGGCTGCGGGCTTTAGCCCCAGAGGGAAGGTTCCTTCAAACTGATCCACTACCCAGCGCCCACACAACATCCACCTGTTCTACACTGGAAGGTTGGATACGGAGCTTTCCTTGACGCCTGCAACCTCTATCTCTGTGGACGCACAGCGCCCGCCCTCGCCGGCCTTGCGCCGCTTTGCCTGGGCAGTGCTGGCCTACTTCATCGCTGTCATTCTGTGGGGCACGCTCGTGCGCGCCACCGGCTCGGGAGCGGGCTGCGGCGACCACTGGCCGCTGTGCAACGGCACCGTCATGCAGCACTCGCCGCGCGTGGACACAATCATCGAGTTCACCCATCGCCTCACCAGCGGTCTTTCGTTTTTCCTTGCCGTGGGCCTGCTGGTGTGGACGTTTGCAGGAACGGTACGCGGGCATCTTGCGCGCTCCATGGCTGTGGCCACGGTCGCGTTCACCCTGGTGGAAGCAATCCTTGGAGCGCTCCTCGTCAAGCTGGGACTGACCGCGCAGAGTCACTCGCCGCTGCGCGCTCCTTATCTGGCACTGCATCTGACCAACACGCTTCTGCTGCTGGCCGCGCTCACGCTCACCGCGCACATGCTGAGCCGCAAGCTTGGCTACCTGCGCAATACGGTTCGCCTGGTGGCGCCTTTTGGTGCTGTGCTGGGCGTCTTCATCTTGCTCATGGTGGGCGTAACAGGCTCACTGGCGGCTCTGGGTGACACGCTGTTCCCAGCCACTTCATTGGGTTCCGCGCTGGCGCAGGATTTTTCTGCCGGCAGCGGTTGGCTCGTCCGCTGGCGCTGGACGCATCCCACCGTCGCGTTTCTATCCAGCGTCTTTCTCATCTGGCTGCTGGTGCGCGCAGCGCAGCGCACTGCATACTGGGATAATCGTCTTCTCTCTGCGGTGGTGCTGTTGCTGCTGGCCGCGCAATATGTGCTGGGCGTGCTCGACGTGTTTCTGCTGGCGCCCGTTTGGCTGCAGGTAGCGCATCTGCTGGGCGCCGACACGCTGTGGGCCGCGCTCGTTGTGCTCACGGCGCGCTTGACGCTGCAACCGATTGAGCAGCCGGCGCAGGTTTAGCTCTCACTCCTTCATTACGCAGAAAAGGCCCCGAAGCGAGGCCTTTTCTATTCCCTATTCCCTGCTTCTCGTTTCTTGCTTCACTTCACCAGCACGCCCGCCGCGGAATAAATCTTTCCGTGCACGCTGGCCTCGATTACGGGCAACTCCGGCGTGGCCGTGAGCCACTCGATACTGCCATCTTTTAGGAGCACGGTGTCCTCGGCCTTGCCGCCGCGAATACTGGGGTTCCAGGCGAAGGCCTGATTGTTCACCACGGTCTCAGTGCCCTTGGGCGTGGCCACCCACTCGCGTTCGCCGTAGCCGGTGGGGCCGCCCTGATGGTGGAAGCGCTCTTCGCCGGGGAAGCCCTCTGCCGCATACGCCGCCTGGGCCACGGCAATCAGCTCCGCGGAGGTCGCGCCGACTTTGGTTGCGTCCAGCAGCGCCGCATTCACCTGCGCCGCGGACTTGAAACGCGCCGCAAGTTCCGCCGGCAATGCGCCAAAGTGGACAAAACGCGTAATCGAAATCGCCAGCCCCCACTTGCGCGTGCACAGGTTCAGCATGCCGTACTGCCTGAGCCGTGCGCCTCGCGCAACTGCGTGCTTGTACTTGTAAATGCGGTCATCCACCGCGTAGAGATAGACCGAAGGCAGGATGCCGCGGCGCAGCAGGCCCGCTGCCGTGATGGCCTCAAGGTCATACTCGCTCAGTCCGGGCTCGACCTCGTGCAGCGCCTCAACCGTGGCTGTCGCGGTCTCCGCACCCAGCCAGCGATAGCGCGCAATCTCCGTCTCGCTCAGCGCGGCGCGCAGCGGGTATAGATTCACCGGCGTCATGCCCGCGCCCGGCGTGTCAGAGCCAAGCGGACCGCCGGCCAAACGCGCCGCCGCGGCCGCCGTGTCATCCGCATACCACGGGAAAATCACCGGCTCAAAATCCAGTGCGCCAAACTCTTCATCGTGCAGGCGCGGCGCTTCGTTCTCCGTGGTGAAGTAGTAGCGCTTGCCCTCGGCCGTCACCAGCAGAGAGGCCACCCCCGTCTCGCAGGGGGTCAGCACGCGCACTTCAACGGCGCCCCCCGTCAGCCACGCCACATTTTCGTTGCGGCGGATGAGAACGCCCGCCAGCCGCTGGGCGCGCAACCACTCCACCAGTTTCTCGTGCTTCGCATCCAGCTCCGCGTTCCAGTCCGCTTCCGTTACCAGCGTGGTGCCATTCACCAACAGGGGTTTGCTTACCCTCTTGCTCATGATTGCGATTCCTTCCAGGATATTTGCCGCAACGTGATGCGGGCGTTGACTGTTTCTCGTCAACGCCCGCGATGGTTCAAGGTTTGATCAGTCCTCAAGCTCGGGATGGTAGTGGCTCTCCCAGCCCATGTAGCGCGCGGCCTCGTGCACGGCCTTTGACACATCGCTGAAGTTGGCCGCCACATGATGCTCGAAGCCCTCGCGGCAGATGTAGCGGAGCAGCTTCTGCAACTGCGGAATCTCAGCCACGCCCGCGCCGCCAAAGGTATCGAGCGGATCGTCGGTAAACCGGCCCGCGCCCGTGTAGCCGCGAATCACGCCGCGCCGGTCGTCGGTTGAGTAGCGCGCGAAGCTCATCGCGCCGGACTTCACGCGGCCCACGCACGTGCCGAATGTATTGAGCTTGCCCACTGTGCCGGCGATGATCTCCTGGTAGTCCATGCGGACATCGTTGAAGAAATGCTTGGGCAGGTTGGAACAGTGGAAGCAGACGCATTTGTCGGGGTGACTGCCGTAGTTGTTGTTCCAGTCGAGCAGCGCCGAGGGCGTACCACTGGCCAGCGCCATCATGTACATGCTCAGTACGCCGGGCACGTCCACTTCGCAGGCTGAAGGAATGAGCTCGTTACTCATCATGCTCATGATGGTGCAGGGGACAACGCCGAAATACTCCTCCATCGAGGTCCAGCATTGCACGGCGCTGATGCCGATGTGCGCCTGCTTCATCCAGCCGTCGATGACCGCGCCGAGCTTGGCCATTTTCACCAGGGCCTCTTCGGCAATGCCCACGGTGCTGACATACGCCTTGATCGCGGCCAGCTTGGCCTGCGCCGCATCGTCGCTGTCCTTCATGCGGTTGATGCGGCCGAAGATCTCTGACAGGTCGATCGTCTCAACCGTGATGCCGCTGGTCTCAAGAAGCCGTTCGGAATAGCGCACGGTGTTGAAAGCCGTGGGACGCGCGCCGATGGCGCCGATGCGCAGATTCTTCAGGCCCTTCACGATGCGGCAGACCGCGGAGAACCATTCGAGGTCGGCCTTGAACTCCGCCGAGGTCAGGCTCTCGGTATGCAGCGTGGTCAACGAGTACGGAATGCCATACTGCATCAGGTTGTTGCAGGCGCTCATCTTGCCGCAGAAGCTGTCGCGGCGGGTGGCGATGGTCATCGCGTCGGAGCGGTCGGGCGTGGCCTGCACCAGCACGGGCACCTTGAGGCCGGAGAGGCGGATCGCGTCCACGATGCCGCGCTCCTCGCCAAAGTTGGGCAGCGTGACGATGATGCCGTCAATCTCATCGGCGTGCTTCTTGAAGAGCTCGGCGCAGTGTTGCGACTCTGTATATGTTTCCACCGCTCCATGCTTTGACTGTTCCGGACTCAACACCACCGCGCGCGCTCCAGCGGCTTCAAGCACAGAAATGATTTCTTCACGGCCGGTCTTGGCCAAATGGTCTGGAAAAAAGCCGCGGTTGCCTACCACCACGCCAAACGTCATAATTCGTTGCGCTGCCATTTCATTGCTCCTTCAAGCATTGCCGCTTGCACGGCTCAGGCGCCCTTGCCGGCCCCGGAAATGCCGTCATCACTCCGGGGTGCCTGCCATAGGGATCGGTTTCAACTGCTCCTCGCGCCAGGACGGCCTTGCGCGTCTTTCCTCAAAAACTCTCCGGACCTCGCAACCCGAGCCGCACTTACTTGCTGCTGCTCTTCGGGCGGAACTTCACGATATAAAACAAGCCGATCAGCCCCAGGATGCCGCCCCACCAGATGGGCGTATGCAGGTTGGTCAGCTGCACCAGCGGCGGATAGTTTCCCGTGACCGCCTCCACGATGCCGTAGCCGAAGATCATCACACCATAGACAGTCAGCAGCACGCCGATAAAGAACCAGATTGGAATTCCGGAACCATGCATATCTCTTAAGCCTTTCCTCAGTTACCAGAACAGAATGTTGAGAGCCGCGAAGAGGATCACCACCAGTACTGCCCAGATGTATTCGTTCTTGTAGAACGGCACTGGCTCTTCCTTGGGCAGGATCGTCGCGCCGTAGACCAGGCCTTCCAACTCCGCAACCGGTTTGGGCTTGGTGAACAGGCTGACCACAAAAATCACGAGGATGCTGATCAGGAACGCCCACAGCGCGCGGAAAAGATTTTCTGCCATGGGCTTCGCGTCGGGTGAGAGCGCCACCGTGGACAGTGCCGCCGGATTCAGCTTGACCCAGACAAACAGGCTGACTGAAGTCACGATGCCGATCAGCAGCCCCAGGAAGCCCGCGGGCGCCGTGGCCCGCTTCCAGAACATGCCCATCAGGATGGCGCCCAGCAGCGGTGCGATAAAGAAGCTGAACAGCGCCTGCACATAATCCATGATGCCGTGCGCATGCATCACAAGATAAGCGGCGCCAATCGAGACGGCCACGCCGACCATGATCGACAATCGGCCCACCATC
>JAGWRX010000083.1 GCA_028876395.1 Acidobacteriota bacterium | reverse complement strand
TCCTGCCCCTGCCCCTGGCCCTGCTGCTGATCCTCGTCGTCGCTGCCGCCATCGGGACTCTGTGGGTTCGGCTGGATCGTGCGACCGTGGAAGCGCCGGTTCTTGTTTGCCGACTGCTTCGGGAAGGTCTGCGTGTTGATGTTCACCACCGCCGGTTCCACCAGCTTGGCAATCTTCACAAACTCGTTCGGTGGAACAGCGGAGTTGACCACCTTCAGCGGCGTCGCATCCGAACTGTCGTTCTGCTTTTCCTGCCCGCGCACTCCGTGAGCGGCAAAGGAACCAGCCACAATGGCTGTCGAAAGCGTGGCAAGCAGCACGAAAACTGAAGCAAGACGGTGTGTGCGGAACCGTTCAAAAAGCGATTTCATGGGTTCGATGACCTCGTTGGGTGGCCAGCCGATCGGGCTGGTCTGTTCAATGCGCCAACAACATTATTATAGCCAGCTGCGCAAAAAACGCGGCTGGCCTGGCAGAATGAGCGATGACTGCTTATCTCGTTAGACGTAAACGCGCGGAAACTGTCGCAGAACCTCCACGCCCGCATGCATCCTCGCCCAATACAGGTTTGGATGCACAAAAGATAGAACCGGTTCTCACGCTTCGTGCGCCGTGGGCACGTGCGGCTGGGGCACAAGCTCGGTCAGCGCAATCCCCGCCAGGATCAGCAGCGCCCCCGAGGCGGGCCAAACTCCCAGCCGCTCGCCCGTAAACACAAACGACGTAATCCAGGCGAAAACAGGCTCCAGCGTCAGCAGCAGGGCAATGTGCGTGGAGGGCAGCACGGACTGCGCCCAGCTCTGGATGGAGAAGGCGGCCGCCGTAGCCAGCGCCGCCGCGATGCCCAGCGCCAGCACGAGCCGCGGCGTCCAGTGAACCTGCGGGTGCTCGATGAGCGGCAGGCTCAGCGCCATGAAGACGGCGCAAAAGCCGACCTGCAGCAGCGCCAGCGGCTGGAAGGAAATGCGCGGCGACACATGCCCCAGCGCCAGGCAGTGGAAGGCGAACCCAACGGCGCAGCCCAGGGTGAGCACGTCGCCGAAATTGATGGAGTGCAGATCCGGCAGCACCGATGCAATGCCATTGAGTACTGTGGCCGGGGCATGCGCCTGTGCAGCGGCCGGCGCAGTCAGCAGCAGGATGCCGGCAAACGCCAGCGCGGCGCCCGTGTAGGCGTTCCAGCGCGGCGGGCGGCTGTCCGGCGGCCTCAGCCGGGGAATCGCCGAAAACAGCGGCACCAGCACCACCACCAGCCCGGTAATGAATGCCGATTTCGAGGGCGTCGTTCGCGCCAGACCCGTCGTCTGGAACTGGTATCCCGCTGCCAGAAAAAAACCCACCAGCGCCCCCGCTCCCAGGTGGTGCAGCCGGATGCCGCGGCAGAAGCGGTGATAGACCGCGGCCAGCAGCACAAACGCAAGCGTCATCCGGATCAGGTTGAAGGCCGCCGGAGTGGCGTCGGCCAGCGCCCCTTTGACGAGCACAAACGTCGATCCCCAGACCGCAACTACAAAGACCATCAGCAGATAGGCGCGCAGCTTCATCTCTCTGGATTATGGCAGACGGCCTCCGTCACGGCATGATCCGGGAATTATCGCCCAACCGCCCCGTGCACGTACGATGTTTTGCCTGCTACAAACGTCTCGATGACCTGAGTTCCCAGAATCGCCGCAGCGCTGATCTTGTACAGGTCGCGATCCACCACAATAAAATCCGCATCGTAGCCGGGAATGAGCTTGCCCTTGCGCTTCTCGGCAAACTCGGCGTACGCCGAGCCCTGCGTATAGGCATCGAGCGCTACTCCGCGCGAGAGCTTTTCCGCGGGAAAGTACGTCATGGTCCCCGCTTCATTCATGCGCGTAACGGCGGCGTAAAGCCCCCGAAATGGCGTGATCGGCTCCACGGGATAGTCCGTCCCGAAGGCCAGCGGAACGCCCGCATCGAGAAACGCCTTCCACGCATAGGAATAGGCCGCGCGCCTGTCGCCGAGCCGCGCCTCGGCCCAGTTCATGTCCGTCAGCAGGTGGTTCGGCTGCATCGATGCAATCACCCCGAGCTTCTTGAAGCGTGGAATGTCCATCGGGTCCACCACCTGCGCATGCTCGATGCGATTGCGCGCCGTCCTCGAAACACCGGGCTGCGCATAAGCCTCCAGCGCCATCGCCGCGGCCTCGTCGCCAATCGCATGAAATCCCAGTTGAAATCCCGCCTGTGAGCGCTCCACGGCCATTCTGTTCAGCTGTGCCTGCGTATATTGCGGCAGCCCAGTGTTGCCTGGATCGTCCGAGTACGGTGCCTTCATCGCCGCCGTATGCGAGCCAAGCGAGCCATCCATAAAGCCCTTCAGCATCCCTGTGTGCAGCATCGGATCGTTGCGGTCGTGATGCGCGCGCATCCGCTTGAGCCTCGCAAGCGGAGCCTTGAAGGGCAGCCACTCGCTGATGCGAATCTGCAGCGCCCCCTCTTTCTCCATCTCTTCAAAAATAAGGAAGTCCTGCCAGTCGCTGAAGTCCTGCACGCTCGTCACGCCGTGCGAGAGCGCATCCTCAATCGCCAGCGCATCGCCCTTGCGCCGCTCCTCGCGGCTCGGCGGCGGAATGACTTTGTACACCAGATCCTTTGCCGACTCGCGCAGAATTCCCGTCGGTTCGCCGCTTGCGTCCAGGTCAATCGCTCCGCCCTGCGGCGCCCTGGTCCGGCCCGTGATGCCTGCGGCTGCCAGCGCTGCTGAATTCGCAATCGCGATGTGGCCGTCGATGCGGTCCAGAAACGCCGGATGTCCGCCCGTGACCTCATCGAGTTCCGCGCGTGTGGGCAGCACTTTCGCTGCCCACAGCGTCTGGTCCCAGTTGCCGCCGGTCAGCCAGTGGCCCGCAGGGGCGCTCTTTGCATAAGCCGCAATCTTATCCAGCATCTCTGAGGGCGACTTCACGCCCGTCAGGTCCACATTCAGCTTGGTGCTGCCAGCCCCGCCCAGATGCGTGTGCGCATCGTTGAATCCCGGGAAGACCACCACGCCTGTGTGCGCGCTGTCCAGGTTCCGCAAAACCGTGCGCGGGCCCGCCATGCGCTGGATCGCTTCGCTCGTGCCCACGGCCATCACCTTGCCTGTGCCAACAGCCATGGCTTCGACGGTTCGCGGCTCATCCTGCGCAAACCCCTCGCCCGTGTAAATCACGCCGTTGTAGAAAATCATCTCCGGCGTCGCTTTGGGATGCATCGGCTTGTGTCTTGCGTGGGTTGGCTGGGCAACGCAGGGCAGGGCGGAGGCAAGCATGGCGGCGAGAATCTTCAGGTAAGCGCGCATGCGCGGAGTGTAGCAGAGCTTCGGACCTCGTTACTGCTCCGCCGCCCACTCCGTCATGGCCAGCGTCAGCAGCAGCACGCGCCGCAGTCCCAGCTCGCGGTCCTTGTCGCTGTACCACTCCGCCTGCGTATGTGCCCCGCCGCCCTCGCCGCCCGCGCCCATTGAGAGCGCCGGCACGCCCAGCGCAATCGGGATGTTCGCATCGGTCGAGCCGAGGCGAAGCTCGGTGCGCAGGCCAAGATGCCGGTCAACGGCGCGCAACGCATCCAGCACCGGAGAATCGGCCGCCAGTTGCGCCGCGGGGCGGTCCCCGATCTTGCGCACGGTGAATGTCAGTGCTGCGCGGCTCAGGCCGGGCAGGGCCCTGGCGACCGTGTTCCAGCGTTCCACGGCGTCCTCCACCGCGCGGTGCAACGCAACCTCAAGCCGCAGCAACTCTTCGGTGCTCGTTGACCGAAAGTCAATCGACGCCGTCGCGCTTTCCGGAATCGAATTGACGCTGGTGCCTCCGTGCACGGTGCCCAGATTCAATGTCGTGCGCGGCTCCTCCGGCAGCTGGGTCTGGGCCAGCGCGGTCAGTGCCAAGGCCATGGCGGCAATCGGATTGGGCGTGCCCGCGTCCGTAAAGCTGTGTCCGCCGGGGCCGTTGATGGTCACCAGGAACCGGCGGCTGCCCAGCGCCTGGGTTACGGCTGAATCCGAGCCCGCTCCGTCCAGCACGATGTGGGCCGCGATGCGCCCGGCCACATCGCTTTGCTCATAGAAGTAGCGCACGCCGCGCAGGTCGCCTTCGCCCTCTTCGCCCACGTTGGCCAGCACCACCAGCGGCGCTGCCAGTTCCACTTTGGCCTGCCTGAGCGAATGGACAATGGCCAGCATGCCCGCAACGCCCGCACCATTGTCGCAGGCTCCCGGCGCGCTCAGGCGCGCGCTTCCATCCACCTGGGCAATCACGGGATGCAGCGGCGTCTCAGCGGGGAAGACGGTATCCAGATGCGCTGACAGCACGACCACCGGCCCGCTGCTTTCAGGCGGCAGCCCGGCGGCGGGCAGCACCCCTGTCACGTTGCCGATGCTGTCCGTCCGTATCTGTGCAAGTCCGGCCTCGGCAAAGCGCGCGGCCACCCACTCCGCGCGAGCCTGCTCCCCAAACGGCGGCGCCGGAATCCCCGACAACTCCGCCTGCCAGTTCATAATCGTCTGCGGATTGTTGTGCATCCACGCAAAAGCGGTGTGAACCGGCCGCTGTGTAGCCAGCGCGGTCACTCTGGAGAAAGCCGAGATGCGTGAGAAAATTGCCATACCAGTGGTTTCAGGTTAGCAGGCGGATTTCAGAGAGATTCCCCGCCCCTATTCGTATTCCACTGAGTGCAGAAAAAGTCCCCGTGCCGGAGCCGTGGGGCCCGCAGCGGAGCGCGAGCGCGCCGCCAGGATGCCCGCGATGTCCTCGGGGCGCAGATACCCTCGCGCCACGTCCAGCATCGTGCCCACCAGGTTGCGCACCATGTGATGCAGAAATCCGTTGCCGCGCACGCGATACACCAGCTGCTCGCAGTCCTCTGTGCCGTGCCGCGTCCACGCAGAGCTGAAAATCGTCCGTATAGTCGAGCGCTCCTCGCTGTGATCCTGCACTTGCCCCTCGATTCCGGACTCGCCGTGTCGCGTGCTCAGATCGGGATCGGTTGCAGCGAAGCTGTGGAAATCGTGCTCGCCAACAAAAATTCCAGCAGCTTCATCCAGTCGCCCTTCATCCATCGGCCAGGTGTACGCGTACACATACCGCGCCAGAAAGGGCGGGCACATCTTCCCGCGAAAAATTCGATACTCATACGTCTTGGCCGTCGCAGAGTGCCGCGCATGAAACCCATCCGGCATCGTTCGCGCCTCAAGCACGCGGATCGAGGCAGGCAATTTCCCGTTCAGCGCGCGTTGCAGGTTCGCGGCCGGAATCGGCGCCCGCAGCGCAAAGCTCGCCACCTGGGCCAGCGCGTGAACGCCCGCGTCCGTGCGCCCAGAGCCTTGCGGCAGCGGAGACTCGCCCGTGATGCGCCCAAGAGCGGACTGCAGCTCGCCCTGGACGGTCCGCTCACGGGGCTGCACCTGCCAGCCGCGGAAATCCGTTCCGTCGTAGGCCAATGTCAGCTTCCAGGTTTGCTGGCCGGGCGCGGTTTGGAGGGTTTCTCTCACAGGTATCTATGTCGATAACAGGTTAAAGCAGCCAACTCGGTTCACAATGCTAAAGAGTACGTCTGCGATATACTCAGGCTTTTGCGGTGATGCCCGCCGGGCATCAGAGCACGTCGGGAATCGGGGGCAGGGGAACGAACCGCCAACCGCGCGCGTATTCCATTGGGTAAAGCACAGGGAAGCGCAAACAGGAAGCGAAAATCGCCCGGAAGCACGATAAATCTGCGTCCGGAAGGGTTCTCCGGACGTCTTGAACAATGGCACCCCACATGCCTCAGCAATCCGTGGAGAGGAATCATGCATTTGTTCGGTATTCGTGTGTTTGATCAGAAGGATGTGACCGCGCTGCGCTCGCAAGGGCAGCAAGGCAGACGGTTGCGCGCGCTGGCCGCAGCCATGCTTGCATTGGCGGCGGGAGTGCCATCGGGTTTTGCACAACAGACGGTGCCCCCTGCCTCGGACAAGGCGGCGTCCAATCTGCCTGCCGCTCCGGCGCCGGTCCTGACTCAGCCGTCCGATCTGCGCCAGACGGAGCGCGACTTCAGCAAGCCCGCCGGCAAGCTGCTCGGCGATCCCATTGACTGGTACAAGCCAACGAACATTCCCAAGGCCAGCTTTGTCAACTCCGTACGCCTCGTTGACCTCGTGAAGGACGGCAAGATTTATCTCAGCCTCTCTGACGCCATCGCTCTGGCTATTGAGAACAATTACGACATCGCCATCGCACGCTACAACCTGGACATCGCGGATACTGACCTTTTGCGCGCCAAGGCCGGTTCCGCGCTGCTCGGCGTTCCCACGGGCGTCATTCAAGGCACTCTCGGCGGCACCTCGGCCACGCTGACATCAGGCGGAGGCCCCGGCGGTACGACCGGCGGCACAGGCGGAGCGGCGTCGGGCAGTTCGGGACTGTCGCTTTCGACGAACGGGTCCGGTCCACTGCCGGCTAACGAGGATCCCTCGCTGGCGGCCACCATTCAGCTGGAGCGCGCCAAGGTGCCGCAGTCGAACACCTTCTTCTCCGGCGGCAAGACTTCGCTGACCACAAATACGGACCAGTACAACTTCACCTACAATCAGGGCTTTGTCACCGGTGCAAACCTGGCGGTCTCTCTCAGCAACAGCCGCGTTACCACGGACAATCCCTTCCAGAATTTCAGTCCGCTGCTGAATTCGGTATTTAAGGCCACCGTGACCCAGCACCTGTTGCAGGGCGCGGGTATCTGGATGAACAAGCGCTTCATTTACGAGGCGCGCAATAACCGCCGCATCACCGACTCCTCCTTCCGTCAGCAGCTTCTCTACACCGTCAACCAGGTCGAGAACATCTACTGGGCGCTCGTCAGCGCCTATGAGGATGTGCAGGCCAAGGAGCGGGCCCTCGACCAGAGCACAAAGCTCGACTCCGATACGCGCAAGCAATTGGAGATCGGAACCATGGCTCCCCTCGACGTTGTGCAGGCCGACTCAACTGTTGCGACTGACAAGCAGGCCCTCATCGCCTCGCAGAGCAACCTGAACTATCAGCAGCAGATTATGAAACAGGCCATCGCGCGGAATCTCAATGATGCCGCACTCGAGGCGGCAGCGGTCATTCCCTCCGACCGCGTCAGCATCGAGGAACTTCCCGAAGAGCGGCAGCCGGTCGAAGACCTGGTGCAGCAGGCCTTCAAGCAGCGCCCCGAACTCGAGCAGGCTATGCTCACCGTGAAGAACAACGAAATCACCCTGAAGGGCGCGCGCAACGGCCTCCTGCCCACGCTCGATGTTTTCGGATTCTACGGCTCCAGCGCATTGGGCGGCGCGCAAAGCCCGAATGCTCTGAACTTTCAGACGCAAAAACTTTATCCGCCCAATACCTTTCCTTCTGTCGGATACGGCACCGTCGCGCAGCACCTCTTCGACAGCTCAGCCCCCGACAAAGGTGCCGGATTTAACCTGACCATCCCCTTGCGCAACCGCACCGCGCAGTCGGTGCAGGCGCGCTCGCTCATCGAGTACCGCCAGTCGGAGCTGCGGCTTGAGCAGCTCTACACCCAGATCCGCATGCAGGTCGTCAATGCGCAGTTCGCCCTCACCAACGACCGCGCGCAGGTAAAGGCCTCCATCGCCGCCAGGGACTATGCGCAGCAGAGCCTCGACGCGGAGACCAAGAAGCTGCACCTGGGCGCCTCGACCACGGCCAACGTGCTCCTGCAGGAGCGCAATCTGGCCACGGCAGAGAACAATCTGATCATTGCCAACGCAGCCTACGCCAAGGATCGCGCCGGCCTCTACCAGACCCTTGCAACGACACTGCAGCACTACGGCATCAACATGAACGACGCCGCAACCGGAAACGTGGGCGCAGCGCCCGTCGTCCCCGGCCTGCAGCCGGCCAGAAAGGGCAACGAACCCGTCATGACTCCTCCCGCAAGCGAGTAGCCCGCAGGCTGTCAAAACTGCAAATGCCCGGCATCGCGCCGGGCATTTCTGTTGCGCCTGATCTGCGCATCGCGGATGTGCGCCTGTGCGGGGTCCGCGCAGCGTTCTACCGCTCGGCAACCTGGTCCAGCAAGTCAAAGAACTCAGGAAAGCTGATGGCCGCCGATTCCGCGCCCTGAATCAACGTCTCGCCCTCCGCGCGCAGCCCCGCCACGCTGAAAGCCATGGCGATGCGGTGGTCACCGCCGGAGTCGATGACGGCGCCGTGTAGCGATTGTCCGCCGGGTACATCCAGTCCATCTTCGAACTCCGTCACCTCGGCGCCCATGGCGCGCAGATTCTTCGCAACCAGGGCGATGCGGTCAGACTCCTTCACGCGCAGCTCCTTGGCATCGCGGATGCGAATGCCGCCGCGCATGTAAGGCGCAATCGCCGCCAGCACCGGCAGCTCGTCGATCAGCTGCGCCGCCAGCGCGCCGCTGATTTCAGCCGACCCCAGCCCTTCGGCGGGCGCTGACACCTGCACCGTGCCCACAAGCTCGGCGTGCTTTTCTTCAAGATGCAGCACGGCGATGCGCGCGCCCAGGCCCGTCAGTACGTCCAGCAGCGTGGCGCGCGTGGGGTTCAGTCCCAGCGAGTCCAGCACAAGCGAGGAGCCGGGAAACAAGGCAGCTGCGCACAGAAAGAATGCGGCCGAAGAAATGTCGCCGGGAACCGCCGCGTCAATGGCGTGCAGCGCTTGTGGTCCGGTGATGGAAACCGCGTCCGATGTGCGGTGCACCGTTGCTCCGAAGGCGCGGAGCGCAAGCTCGCTGTGGTCGCGTGTCCGCACGGACTCGCGCACGGTCGTTGTGCCTTCTGTCTGCAGCCCCGCCAGCAGCACGCACGTCTTCACCTGCGCGCTGGGCACTGGCGTGGTGTAGTCGATGGCATGCAGCCTCGCGCCTTCAATCATTACCGGCGCATGGCCCTCGGTCAGCGTCAGGCGCGCACCCATCTCAGCCAGCGGCTTGCGAATCCGCTCCATCGGCCGCCGCGAAAGCGATGCGTCGCCCACCAGCGTAAAGCTGCCCTCCTGCGGCGCCAGTAAACCGGAGATCATGCGCATCGTCGAGCCCGAATTGCCGCAATCCAGCGGATGCTTTGCTGGTGTCACGCGCCCACCCACGCCCGTCACTTCCACCGAGCCGTCCGTGAGCTTTCCAACTTTTGCGCCCAGCGCCTCCATGCAGGCCAGCGTCGAGGCGCAGTCCGCCCCGGTGGAGAAGTTCGTAAAGTGCGAGGTCCCGTCGGCAAACGCTGCCAGCATGCCATAGCGATGGCTGATCGACTTGTCGCCGGGCAGGCGCAGGCTGCCCAGAACGTTACGGGCGGGACGTATGACGCGTTCTTGTGTCGAGGTGTGCAAAGGCTCTCCGGAAGGTTGTGTCTATTCAAGTTTAACCAACGCGGAAGACTAGGGACTAGGGAATAGGGAATAGGGAGCAGAACGGCTATCTTGCTGCCATGCCATCTTCTTTCTTCAGAAATCAGTCGATTGCGCAATGCGTTCTTGTTTTACTTCGTTCGTCACTCACGAGCATTGGATCATTCCGACCGCAATCATGCCGCTTTTCCTGACCCCTATTCCCTATTCCCAGTCTCTTCACCGCACGCGCAGCACAATGATCGTCTCGTCGTCGAAACGGTCGCGTGTGCCCTGGAAGCGGGTTACCTCCGCCATGATAGCCTCCGCGATGCGCGCGGCAGGTTGCTCGCGGATGGAGCACAGCAGGTCTGCAAGCCGTTCCTCGCCGTACATTTCGCCCTGCTCGTTCTCCGCGTCCAGAATACCGTCGGAGATAAAGACAATCGCATCGCCGGGCTCTGTCGTTACGTTGAACTCCTCGTACGTCACATTGGGAAACAGCCCCAGCGGCAGCCCCTCGGCGCGCACCGTCTGCGACTGCCCCGCACGGCAGAAGACGGGCTGCACGGCCCCGGAATTGGCCACCTGCAGCGTGCGCTTCTCGTCATTCCACAGCGCAAAAAGCATGGTGACGTACTGCGATTCGAGACGCCGCTCCTGCAACGCATCGTTCAGCGTCGCAAGCATTTGCGCCGGCTCGGGGTGCTGCAACGCCGCGGAGCGCATGATGCCGCTCACCAGCGCCGCAAAAAGCGCTGCCGGCGCCGCCTTGCCGCTCACGTCGCCAAGCACGATTGCCGTCTGGCCCGGCCCGTAATCCACAAAGTCGTAGAGATCGCCGCCGATGGTGCGTGCAGGAAGAAAGCGAACCGCCAATTCCGCATGCGGGTGTTCCGGTGCCGTAGGCGGCAGCAGACGCAGCTGCACCTCGCGCGCCATAGCGATGTCCCGCTCCAGTTGCTGCTCCTGGCGCTTTACGGCCTGGTAAAGCCGGGCATTCTCGATCGCGATCGCCACCTGCGCCGCCATGGTCGTCAGCGTGCGCTCATGCTCTTCGTTGAAGAAGTTGCAGCGCGTGTGCTCCAGATCCAGCACGCCGATAATGCGCCCTTTGTGAAACAGAGGCACAATCAGCTCCGACCGCGTCTCCGGATTCATCTCCAGGTAGCGCTGGTCTTTGCGCACGTCAGGAACGTTGATGGGCCTCCACTCGCGCACCGCAGCGCCCACCAGCCCGCTGGTGATCGGGATGCGGCGCAGCGGTGCATGCGCGTAGCCAAAGCGCCACGCGTAGCGCGTGATGAGCGTTTCGCCCTTGTCGTCCAGCAGCATGATGCTGAACATCTGGTAGTCGATCAGGCGGCGCAGCAGTTGGCCGATGCGCGCCAGCAGCGGGTCGAGGTCGAGGATTGAGGTCAGCTCTGCAGAGATCTCGTTGAGCACCGTCAGCGTCTGCGCCTGGCGGGAGACGCGCGTGTAGAGGCGCGCATTTTCGATTGCCTGTGCGATGCGCGACGCGGTCAGCGCGAGCAGATGCAGGTGTTCGGGGCGGAAGTGACCCACCTCCTCGCTTTCGAGATCCATCACGCCGATCAGGCGATTCTTGGCAATCAGCGGCACGGCAAGTTCTGACCGCACCTCCGGATTAGCGGAAATGTACGCCTCCACGCTGGTCACGTCATTGATGAGGAGCGGCTCACGGGTCAGAGCCACCTGCCCCACTACGCCCTTGCCAACAGGTATGCGCATCCGCTGCACCTCGGGCGTATGCCCGATCTGGAACCGGATCCGCAGCTCGTGCGTGCGGTCGTTGAGCAGCAGAATGGCGAAGATCCGGTAGTTGATGATGGCGCGCACCAGCTCGGAGGTGCGTATGAGAAGGGTTTCCAGGTCGAGCGTGGTGTTCAGCGCGTCGGCCAGCTGCACCAGGTAGGTAAGATCGGCCGGTTCCACGCGAATATTCTGCGCATCCAGATGCGCATGAGGATTGTCAGACGCAGCCGGGCGGTAGTCGCCCTCGTATTCGGGCTGGTCAGGCGGAGGTGTGGGGATGGTGGGCATGGTGTCGAAGGGAATCATAGCGTATCCCGGCGCTCGAGAGTCAGTGCGCAATCAAATCAATGGTGCATCGGGACGCGCCCATCTGAGTATCTAGATTGGCCTGCTGTGCAAAAGTTCAAACCGCCTCTTGAGACGCAGAAATGGAGTCTCAACGTAAGCGTAGGAGACAGTTGCTGCAGAAATCGTGAGCAGCAGGGCGACCAGGACTGAGGCGGCGAAGGGAAGAAATCCATGTTTTGAATTGAAGAGGGCATGGGAGAAATCGATTGCCAGAATGTGATAGACATAAAGCCCATACGATATCTTTCCCAGGTTCGCTGCCCATTGGGGAATGTGAGACGGACCGATCATGCAAAATCCTTGGAGTACGGCAGCGCATCCAAGCGCAGCGAGCGCATATGCGATCATCAACGATAGGCCGCTGGTGGCAGTCCCCGACCCTGCCGGCATCTTCGCGCGAAATGTAAGGCAGGCCTCAAACCAGAAGATCGGTCCCGTGAACGCGAGCATCAATCCGAAGCCCGGTTTGTGCCACGCCATGTGCTTTCTTGCCAGTGCGAGAAGAATTCCCACTGCAAACATCTCAAACTGAACAAACGTGTTTGTCCAGACCACTACGTCGGTCTCGACGTGGTGCTGGCCAAAAATAAAAAGCGTGATGTTGGCTCCGGCAATGAAGAAGAAAGCGCACGCCAGCAAACCCCGCCCGGAGATCCAACGCATTGCCCACGGCCAAAGCAGGTAGAACTGCTCCTCGATGGAGATGCTCCAGAGAGCGGTCATTGGATTGTGCAGCCATCCGAAGGCGCCGCAATAGAAATTCCCGGCAAAAAGCAGGTACCAGACGAATCCAGTGACATCATTGCGCTGGTGAGATGCAAGAGCGAATCCGAGGCCTATGGCAACACCAAGAAAATAGAGGGGCCAGATTCGCAGCGCTCTGCGAATGTAAAACCTGCGGACCGAAATGGCGGTATATTTCCTGCGCTCGTCTAGCAGTAGGCTTGTAATGAGGTATGCGCTGAGGGTAAAAAACAGGCACAGGCCCATTCCGCATGCTTCGGCCAGCGCAAGTTGCACGCGCCAGCCGCCCTCACCGGCAAAAGCAACCAGGTTTTCCCGCGTTGCGTACGTAGGAGATAGCAGAAGAAAGTGATGAACGAAAACCAGGAGGAAAGCGAGAAAGCGCACTGCATCGAGTTCCGGCCGATAGCCGCGCACATGTTCATCGCCGGCAGTGTCTGCAGCCGGTAATGCCAGAGCGTCTCCTGAAATCGTGCCCAATGCGCAAGCACCTCGCACCTTTATAGCACGGGGCGTTTGTGCGCTTACCCCGCTCCCCTACTCAGCTCCCAATTCGCGCACAATGGCCACCGACGCCGATGCGCCAATCCGGTTCGCGCCCGCCTCCAGCATGGCGCGCACGTCGGCCAGTTTGCGAATGCCGCCCGACGCCTTGACGCCGCACCGTCCGCCAGCCACTCCGCGCAGCAGAGCCACATCCGCCGCGGTCGCGCCGCCATTGGCGAATCCCGTGGAAGTCTTTAGGAAATCCGCGCCGGCCTGGATGGCAATCTCCGCGCCGCGAAGCTTCTCCTCCACCGTCAGCAGTGTCGTCTCAAGAATCACCTTGAGCAGTGCGCCGTTGTGATGCGCAACCACGGCCGCGGCGTGGATGGCATGTTCCACCGCATGATGGTTGCCGCTCTTGAGCTGGCCGATGGGGATGACCATGTCCAGTTCGCGCGCCCCCAGGCGCACCAGCGCGGCCGCCTCCTGGCGCAGCGTCGAAACCAGCGACGCGCCCAGCGGGAACCCGATGACCACCCCCACCGGAACGCCCGTGCCGGAGAGCACGCCAACCGCCGTGGACACCCACACCGGGTTCACCATGGCGCACGCAAAGCGATAGCGAATCGCCTCGTCGCAGAGGCTTTCAACCTGTTCCCGTGTGGCGTCCGGCTTCAGCAGCGTATGGTCAATCACCGCGGCCAGCGACTGCCAGTTCGCCGTGCACCGCTGCGTGAACGACGCCGAGTCAAAAGTGCCATTGTCAAACTCAAGATCTTCGTTGCGGATGGGGGTGATTACGGTCATGGGGAAAAACTCCTTGCGTTCAACGCCGCTCTAGGGTGGCGGCTCGCCGCGCGCGCTCCGGTGCTTGAGTATAGTGCCTGCGGCAGGGAAGGGCAAAACGCCTGATTCGTTGTCCATTGCCGCACGGTTCCAGCAGCACGCCGGCAATCGGATCACTCAATGTCCATCCGCTCGATCAAGCCGTCCCGGATGCGATACGCATGATGAACGATGGTATCGACGAGCACCGTTCCTTCGAGATTGCGAACGATCTGGTGCACCTCAACGACGTAGCGGCCCGTTTCGTCCCGGTTGATTTGCAGCGGCTCCACATGCGGGTCCAGCACACTCCATTGGCGCGTCCAATAGTCCCGCACCGCGTCCCTGCCCTGCACGTGCCCGCCCTCCATGCCGTTCGCCCACTCCACGCCAGGATGCATCCGCGCCAGCACGTCTTCGATCCGGCGCGCGTTAAAGTTCGCATAAGCCGTCGTGAGAAGTTCGCGCTCGTCCAGATGCTCTGCCCTCCTTCATTCACTCCGGATGGTCCGCCGACATCAGGCAGATGTCAGGCAGGTTCCGGTAGCGCTCTGCATAGTCCATTCCATATCCAATCACAAATAAATTGGGAATGGAAAAACCAACATAGTCGGCATCGATCTTTTCAATCCGCCGCGATGGCTTGTCGAGCAGCGTGGCAATCCGCAGCGTCTTCGGGCGCTGCTGCAGAAAGATCTTGCGAAGGTAGGCAAGTGTGAGCCCGGTGTCCAGGATGTCCTCGACGATGAGCACATTCTTGCCTTCGATCGGCTCATCCAGATCCTTGATCAGCTTCACCGCGCCAGACGAGCGCTGCCCTTTGCCGTAGCTGGAAACGGCAACAAAATCGAACGTCGCATCCACCTGCACGGCCCTTGCCAGATCCGCAAGAAACAGCGCAGCGCCTTTCAGCACGCCCACCATTACAAGCTTCTCGCCATTCAGGTCGTTCGTGATCTGCGCGCCCATCTCGGCGACGCGCTCGGATATCTGTTGGTGGGTATAGAGGACTTCGAGGCCCTGGTAGGTGACGGATGCCATGCGCATAGTATCCCTGAATCCCCCGCCCGCGCGAAAGAGAACCTGTGCAAATCACGGCCGGATGCACCCCGGGTGGAAAGGCCGCCGTGCCCTTCTGCTCCTCCACGCGTCTATACTTGTCAGAGGCATATGATTCCTTACCTGCATTTCTGGCACCTGAACATCCCCACCTTCGGACTGATGCTCTGGCTGGCGGCCGTCGCTGCCGCCTTCCTCATGGACAGGGGTTTCAAGCGCGCGAAGATTGATGCCGATGCCGTCGGCATGGTCGCCCTGACGGTGGTGGCCGGCATCGTGGGCGCAAAGCTCTGGCATGTCCTCGATACGCCCTCCGAGTTCCGCGAAATGGGCTGGCGCGTCCTGTGGGATTCAGCAGGCTTTGCCTGGTTCGGCGGGCTGGTTTTCGGCATCTCCGCCCTGCTGTTTCAGGGCTGGTGGGCGCGCATCGGTGCTCTCCGCACGCTCGATCTCGCCGCCCCGTCAGCCGCCATCGGCTACGCCATCGGGCGCATCGGCTGCCTGCTTTCGGGCGACGGCTGCTACGGCCTCCCCACCAACCTCCCGTGGGGCATGAGCTTTCCCAACGGCATCGAGCCCACTCCGCTGGGTGTCCGTGTGCACCCCACGCCGCTCTATGAATTTGCCGCCGGACTGCTCATCGGCTGGTGGCTCTGGGTGCGCGGCAACAAGCCCCGCCCCACCGGCTGGATCGTCGGCGAGTACCTCGTCCTCAGCGGAATCGCCCGTTTTCTCGTCGAGTTCATCCGCCGCAACCCCAAGGTGCTCTGGGGCCTCTCCAACGCGCAACTGGCCAGCGCCGGTTCCGTTGTCGTTGGCCTGGCGCTCATTGGGTGGGTCGCCACGCGCAAGGCCGCTGTCGGCTCCCGGGAAGCCTCCGCGCACATCGTGAAGCCGGCGTAAGTCCCGTACCCGTTGCGTTTCGGTGGTTCGCTGGCGCCATGTTGCCCGCCCGTGAAATCAGCCGGAAGGCAGTGCTTTATCCGTATCCCGTCTACAGGCGCTTGATAAAAGCCAGTGCCTCATCGAGCCGGGGGAACAGCCTCTCCTCAGCTTTGAATTCGCGGGAGTGGACGCACCGCCGCAGCCCGCGCATCCGCACCGGGTGCTTCAAGTGCAGCATCTCGTGGTACAGCAGGTATTCCACGGCGTAGCGCGGACTCGATGGCCGGTCAAAAACGCGGCTCACCACAATCGTGTTGTGCGCTGCGTCATAGTGGCCCAGCGACCGCTTGGCGTGGCCCTCGCTCCAGGTCAATTCGGGCCTGCCCAGCAAACCTCCAAAGAACTGTGCATTTAGTGTGTCAAAGACCTCTTCCAGGTTGTAGTAGCGTCCCTCCGGGCCAAAATAGCGCTTGCTGCCGCGCGCTGTGCGGATCAGCTCGGTCTGCCGCGTCACCGCCGCGCTGGACGCAAACCGCTTGAAACGCACGCTGTGCGTCGCATCGATGGGCTTCTTGTAGAGCTTGGCCAGAAGAATGTGCGCAATCGCCCGCACCACGCTCTCCGGCGCGCCTTCCAGCAGGTCAGACAGGCTCACCAGAATCCTGCCCTCGCGCAGTCGAATCGTCGTGTTCAGCGACGTGAACCGGCGAAAGCGAACCAGAATCGGCGGCATGGGCGCGCGGGGACGAAGCGCCCGGTATTCTTCCTGAAAAATAGAAACGAAATCCACGGCTTTCAAAATGGAGAGTAGCACAGCCAGCCGCACCGAAAGGCGTAGTCCGCCCCGGCTGCAAAGAAACAGGATCGAACCGGCAAAGGCCTATTGCTTCGGCTCTGCCCGGTCCTGCCCGCGCTCATCCTTGTGAATTTTGAAGTAAGCGGTCTGCTCCTCAAGCAGGCGAGAAGCCTGCTCCGCCAGGTCCTGTCCGCTCTCTATCGCCTCTTTGCGCGACAGTTCAAAGCCCGGCTCGCTCGGAACTGCGCGCAGCGCACCAAGCCAGTTCTGTGTCGCTTCAGCCAGCGGTTTCAATGACTTGCGCAGGTCAGCCTTCCGTTCAGCGTACTGGTCCAGATTGGAGCCAAGCTCGTCCATCAGCGCCGTCAAATCCTGCAGCTCGCTGTCCATCCGTAGCACGCGCGCCGACGACCGCGCTCTTGCCGTGAGCGCCTTGATGCTGTCCACATGCTCGTTCAGGAACGTCGTGTAGAGCTTCACCCGTTCCGCCGGGTCAATCCCGGCCTCACGGATCTTCTCCACCTGCGCGCTGGTCAACGGTTCGCGCTGCTGCTTCTGCGCCCACGCTGGAGAAACGCAAAGAAGGCATGTCAGAACGATGGCGAAATGGCCTGGACTCCGCATGGCCTGCACCTCCCCGCCGGTCTCATTGAACCACATTGAGTAGACGAGGAAAAGCCGTGCGCCCGCGCGGAAAGCAGTTTTTGATTGCGCTGGAAAGCCTTGCTGCGGTCCCGCCTATTTCCTGAAGACCTGCATCATCGCGTCGTTGTCCGCCTGATTCACCTGCGCCAGCGTCTGTTCCACCAGCGGACGGTCCTCATAACTGCTGGAGTGCAGCATCTCGCGCAGATGGAAGGCAGCGTGACGAAGCAGGATCTCCGCATTCTTCAGCCGCTTGTTGTCGTCTGCCAGAGAAACGTGAACCTTGTTTGCAAGCTGTTGAATCTGCTTCAGCATCGCGGTCGACTTCGCTACATCCCCGGCGGCATATTGCCGCAGGCTGAACTCCGTCATCTGATGAATCAACTCGGCGTACAGGAAACACTGCTCGCGCGCAGGCGCCTGGTCCACGCGTGCCTCCAGCGCCGCGATGCTCTGCTGATCCGGGGCCGTTTCGTCAGAACAATACGCACCGGCTGGCGCTGCCAATGCCGCGAGGAGAATCAGGGCCGTGCACGAGGTGCTGTATCGCATGAGGAGCCTCCGCAGGTGCGGAATCTGAGTGTTTCCCCGGATGGAAACTGCTCTACCTCAGGCCGTGATTATGTGAGCTTTTGCGAAAGAGTGCAAGAAAAAGTTTTAGACTCCCAGATGGCCCGGTAGTCTCAGCGCGCGCCTCCAGATTTCTGGTGGCATTTTTTCAGTCGTTTTTGCGCCTTTGCAGGGTCACTTCTTCTTTTCCAATACCTGGAGCCGCTGTCGTGCCTGCCACTCCTGGTCAGGAAACCTGCCGGCCGCCGCATTCAAAAACTGGTGGTAATAGCTGGCAGCCTGCAACTTATCGCGTAGAGTATCGTAAGCGGTCGCCCAAAGGAAATACGTTGCTGGCACTTCCTGCAAATATTTTGACCGCATCGTAAGTGCGTGCAGCGTGATGGATGGCTGGCCCACCTTCAGTGCTGCAAACGCCAGGCCGCTCCACGCGTCGCCATTGGTCGGGTCCACCTGCGTGGCCTTGTTGAACGTCGCGTACGCCTCCCCATATTTGAGCTGGCGAATCAGGTTCTGCCCGTGCGTCACCAGCAGCCCGGGATCGTTCGGGTTGGCGGCCAGCAGGGCCGCGTAGAGCTTGTCCGAGCCCGCCGCATCGCCGGCCTGTGCCAGCACGTCCGCCAGCATGTGCGTGATGGCCTGGTCATCCGGGTGCGCGGCGTGGAGCTTCTGCAAAAGGGGCAGAGCCTCGGCCTTGTCCTGCGCAGCCAGCACCGTGGCCAGTTGGGCGGTCAGCGCCGGATCGTCCGGCGCCTGCGCCAGCGCCGCGCGCAGCAGTGTTTCCGCCTCGGCATACTCCTTGCGAACGATCAGCAGGTGCGCCAGCCCTGCGTTGGCCGGCTCGGACTTGGGATCTTTCGCCAGCACGCGCCGATAAGCAGCCTCGGCTGCGTCTGCCTGACCCGATTTCTCGGCCAGCGCGGCAGCCAGCAGCGTGTCGCTCTCCGTTTCAGGAGATATCTTCAGCGCCTCAATCAGCTCATTCGACGCCGCGGCCGGGTCGCTGTCGCGGTCGATCTCTGCCAGCGCGCGCCAGGCGCGTCCCTTCATCGCCGGACCAGCCTCGCCGGGGTCCAGTGCCGTGGCCGCCAGCAGCTCCGTGCGCGCCTCGGGCAGCTTGCCCTGGCGCGCCAGCAGCAGCCCCAGCGAGAGCCGCGCCTCAAACGACTTGGGATTGGCCGTGACCGCCCGCCGATAGAGTCCCGATGCGTCCTCCAGGCGGTTCTGCGCGTCCGCCACGTACCCGGCGTCAAACAGCGCCCGCGCATCCGTTGGATGACTGGCAAGCCATGCGTCGAGCTTCGTCTCCGCGGTCTTCCAGTCCGACTTGACGATGGCAGCCTCGGCATCAGCCACCTGCGCGGATACAGGCTCCACCTGGGCCGGGGCCGTCTGCGCGGGCTGTTTTTGCCCGGGGAGCTGCGCAAAACCCGCCGCCGATGCAAACAATAAGACAATAAAAACAGTACGACGCACGAGATACCTCATGCACCAGTTTAATGCCTCGCATCCCGACCGGAGCGGCCGGTACCACCCGTCGCACGTTGCGCAGGAACGGCATGTGCCCTAATGACGTCCCCTGCGTCCAACACAGGCAAAGGGGGTGCTAGTCATGAAACCCTTGCTGGAACTCCATCTGCGTGATGAGCCCGAAAAAGCCAAAGCGCCGGATCTTCCCAAACAGGAAGTCGAAGAATCCATGCCTCTTGCGCCAAGCAAGAAGCTGAATCGGATGGCCAGAAGAGCCGCGCACCGGGCGGCGGTCGATGCCGGCCGCAGCTCGTCCGGCCTCTTTTCGAAGTAAAGGGCAAAAGGTGCGCAGCACCGGTTGACCCTCATCGTCCCTCCCCTCCAGCCGCTTTCGCGGCAGCATAATGGGATATTTCGCGTCCGCGCCATGCCGCTTTCCGCCTCGCCTCGCCGCCCTATAATAAAAAATGGCCGTCTGTGTCCTGAGCCTCCCTGAGGCGTCAGGGTTACTGCCGGCCCAATTCGTCCCGGTGCCTTCCCGTTGACTTCATCGAACGACGCTATCGTCATCCGCGGCGCGCGGACCCACAACCTGAAGAACATCTCCTGCGAGATTCCCCATGGCAGGCTGACGGTAGTCAGTGGCGTCTCGGGCTCCGGCAAGAGCTCCCTCGCCTTCGACACCATCTACGCCGAGGGCCAGCGCCGCTACGTCGAATCCCTCTCCGCCTACGCGCGCCAGTTCCTCGAGCGCATTGAGAAGCCCGACGTGGACGAAATCGACGGCCTCGCGCCCGCCATCGCCATCAAGCAGAAAAACACCACGCGCAATCCCCGCTCCACGGTGGCCACGGCGACCGAGATCTACGACTACATGCGCCTGCTCTACGCACGCTGCGGGACCGTCCACTGCATCCATTGCGACGGCCTGGTAAAGCGTGACTCCATCGACGAAGTGGCCGAGGCGACGCTGGCCCTCGGCGAGGGCACGCGCCTCCACGCGCTCTTCCCCGTGCGCCATCCCGAAGCGTCCTCGCCCGAGCCGGCCAAACCCGCCCGCCGCAGCCCAAAATCGGCCAAAGCCGCGCCCAGACCCGCGGAAGACTCGCCCCTCACCGACGCCCTCAAAGCCCGTCTCGTGGACCTGCGCAGCTCCGGCTTCAACCGCCTCTACCAGCAGGGCAACATCTTCGAGTTCTCCACCCCTGAGTCGCTCCTCGACCTCGACTTCACCCTCCCCGTCTTCGTCCTCCTCGACCGCATCGTCGTCAGCGCGGAAAATCGCGCCCGCATCGTGGATGCCGTCGAAATCGCCTACCGCGAATCCGGCGAAGTCATCTTTGAAGAAGTCCCCCGCGACGAAACAGCCGAGCGCCGCCACCACCGGTTCTCCGGCGACTTCGAGTGCACCAGTTGCCACCGTCCCGGCCGGGAGCCCGAGCCGCGCCTCTTCAGCTTCAACAATCCCTTCGGCGCCTGCCCCCGCTGCCAGGGCTTCGGCAACACCGTGGACTACGACCTCAACCTCGTCATTCCCGACAAAGCGCTCAGCCTCAGCGACGGCGCGATCGACCCCTGGAACCGCCCCAAATACCGTGGCTGGTTCACCGAGCTGCGCAAGCAGGCGGCGGAGCTGCGCGTGCCCCTCGATGTCCCGTGGCGCGATCTGCCCGGCGAGGCGCGCGAAACGGTCTTGCGCGGCAAAGGCAGCTTTGAAGGCGTGCATGGATTCTTCGCCCAGATGGAGCGCAAAAAGTACAAGCTCCACGTCCGCGTCATGCTCAGCAAATACCGCGGCTACGCCGAGTGCCCCGACTGCCGCGGCCAGCGCCTCCGCGCCGAGGCCCGCGCCGTCCGCCTCAACGGCAAAAACATCTGCCAGGCCTCATCCCTGACCATCGCCCGCGCACAGGAATTCTTTGCTGCGCTCAGGCTCACGCCCATGCAGGAGGAAATCGCAGGCCAGATCCTCCACGAAGTCCGCCAGCGTCTCAGCTTCCTTCTCGCCGTCGGCCTGGAATATCTCACCCTCGACCGTCTCGCCTCCACGCTCTCCGGCGGAGAAGCCCAGCGCATCCAGCTCGCCACCTCACTCGGCTCCCAACTCGTCGGCGCGCTCTACGTCCTCGACGAGCCCTCCATCGGCCTCCACACCCGCGACACCGAGCGCCTCATCCGCATCCTCAAAGACCTTCGCGACCTCGGCAACACCATCGTCGTCGTCGAGCACGATGCCGATGTCCTCCGCGCCGCCGACCACCTCCTCGACCTCGGCCCCGGCGCTGGCGAGTTCGGCGGCAAGCTCCTCGCCGAGGGTGTGCTCGCCGAAATCGAAGCCAATCCCAACTCGCTCACCGGCCGCTATCTCTCCGGCCAGATTGCAATCCCTGTACCCACGCGCCGCCGCGCGCCCGGCAGGGAACGGCTCGCCCTGCGCGGCGCCCACGCCAACAACCTCCACGGCCTCGACGTCGAAATCCCCCTCGGCATGCTCGTCGCCATCACCGGCGTCTCCGGCTCCGGCAAGTCCACGCTCGTCCATCAGGTCCTCTACCGCGCCGTCGCCCGCGCCCTCGGCCAAACCGATGGCGGCGACCCCACCGGCCTCTACAAGTCCCTCACCGGCACCGAGCGCCTCAATGACGTTGTCCTGGTCGACCAGACACCCATCGGCCGCACCCCGCGCTCCAATCCCATCACCTACATCAAGGCCTTCGACCTCGTCCGCGAACTCTTCGCCGCGCAGCCAGAGGCCAAGCGCCTCTCGCTCACCCCAGGCCATTTCTCCTTCAATGTCCCCGGTGGCCGCTGCAACACCTGCGAGGGCGACGGTACGGTCACCGTCGAGATGCAGTTTCTGGCCGACGTCGAGCTGCCGTGCGAAGACTGCAACGGCACGCGCTACCAGGCCAAGATCCTCGAAGTGCAATACAAAGGCAAGAACATTCATGAAGTGCTGCAGATGACCGTAAAAGAAGCGCTGCGCTTCTTCGCTGGTCAGAACCGCCTGCTCGAAAAGCTTGCCGTGCTCGATGAAGTAGGTCTGGGCTATCTG
>JAGWRX010000082.1 GCA_028876395.1 Acidobacteriota bacterium | reverse complement strand
TAGAGCCCCGGCGCCCGGCGCTCAAAGAGCGAGGCAATGATGGATACGCGGGCCTCGCGAGCCACCTCGGCCAGACGCGCTGTGGAAGGGCCGGGGATGGGTTCGGCGAGATCGAACAGGCGAATGTCTTCGCGCTGGCAAAAATACTGCGCACGAAACAGCTCGGGCAGGCAGACAATATTTGCGCCGAGGCGGGCTGCCTCGTGGATGTGGCGCACCGCCGTGGCCAGGTTCGCCTCCGGGTCAGGTCCCATCCGCATCTGTACCAGACCTACGTTGTATTTGCGTGTGTCGGCCATATTCTGCCTGTCATTCCTCCGCTACGACACAACAAGGCCAACCCCGCCGGGCGGGATTGGCCTCAGATGCCTTGCCCAAAGCCGCTACTCTTCGAGGATCAGAACAGCGGCTGCAATCGTGGTTGTCCACAGACCGCGCTTGTCGCCCACGGCCGACTGCGTGATGTTGCTGGTGCGGACAATCTTGTTCGAGATCCGGTAGATCTCTTTCTTCTCATCCCAACTCTTGTCGGGGTCAAAGTCCACGTCAAGGGTGGTGGCCAGCATCTCGGCAGCCAGTTCCTCGGCGTACTCCCCAGCCTGCTCCTCTGTTTCGCCAAAGCTGTGATGCTCGCTCAGATAGCCGTATGTATCGCGGTCGGCGGGGATGGCCACGCCAATGCTTGAAACGACCAGTCTGTGGGGCTCCCGCGTGGAGTTTTCTGCGATCACGGCGAACACAACCTCGCCGTGATTCAGATACTTGAGGCCTTCCTTGCACGGAATCACCTTGCATTGCGGTGGAAAGATGGAAGAGACGCGAACAAGATTCTGCGATGCGATTCCTGCATCCCGAAGGGCCAGCTCAAAGGAGGTCAAACGCTCCTTGTGTTTGCCTACACCCTTGGTGAAGAAAAGCTTCTTCGGGACCATGCTTTTTCCCAATTTCTATGTGTCCTCCGTGACGTTGACGGTCGTGGTTTGAGTGGAACGTTCCCGCATGAGTTTATCGCATCTGGCCGGGCTGCAACAGGGATGCGGCGGAATTCATGGCAGCTTTAGGTCAGCACGATTCCGGACCCGGCCTAAGATTGAGTCCAGGCGAGCCCCGGTTGACGCCGCGTTGCACCAGTTTTGGGCCATTTTCGCGTCTGCACATCGCCCTCCGTAACTATTCTTCAGCTTTGGCGTTTAAGAAAACATGAAACGAAGGTTGTTGGTCGGAATTCCCGTATTGAGCGCCGGGCTGTACTGCGGGCTGGCAGCCGGCCAGAGGCCCGCGACGACACACCTGCAGGACTCGTCACAACCCGCCGCCCGCCAGGTGGCAGCTCCCAGCAAAGCTCCGCCATATGTACCGCCCGGAACCAGTCCGGTGCCCCTGGATTGGACTCCGCCGGCATTGGCCCAGTTGAGCAGCGTGGCCGAGGTCAAATCCAGCTTCACGCTTGACCGCAGCCTGCTCGGCGTGGCTGCCGGCATGGTGCCCGAGTCCGAACCCGAAACACGCAGGGCTATCAACGAACTCGAGGGCGTCAGCGTACACCTCCTGCGCTTCGCCAACGCTGGGATGGAAGATGAAGAGCAGGTGGATGCTGTTCGCGAGGCATATCATCTGCGTGGCTGGAAGCATCTGGTGACGACAACCAGGGCGGGCGGGCCGGTTCACAGCGGAACCACCGATGTGTGGCTTGTGCTGGACGGCGTGAACGTGCGCGGCGCCGTGGTGCTGGCTGAGACTCCCCGGAGCCTGACGCTGGTGACCGTGGCGGGCGATCTGAGCCCAATCGATCTGCTGCATCTGCGCGGGCACTTTGGCATTCCCCACTTTGACGGAGACGGCATTAGAGGCGCCACCCGCCAGTAACTGCTGCGGGCGTGCCGTTGCCACTCGTAAATTGCAGGTGTTAGCCTCTCTCTGCAGCTGTTTTAGAGAAGGGACACAGCAAACACCATGCAAACGACCTACAACGGGCTTGAACTGCCCAAAGACGGCGCACCGATTCAATACGAAAACGGCCATTATCAAATCCCGGATAACCCAATCATTCCTTTCATCGAAGGCGACGGCACGGGCCGCGACATATGGAAAGCTTCACAGCGCGTTTTCGACGCCGCTGTGGAGAAGGCATACGGCGGCAAACGCAAAATCAAGTGGTTTGAAATTTTCGCAGGCGAGAAGGCGTATCGCCAGTTCAACACCTGGCTGCCGGACGACTCGGTAGCCGCAGCGCGCGACCTGCGCGTCTCCATCAAAGGACCGCTCACCACGCCTATTGGCGGCGGTATCCGCTCGCTCAATGTGGCCCTGCGCCAGCTTCTTGACCTTTACGCCTGCGTGCGCCCGGTGAAGTACTACCAGGGCGTGCCCAGCCCCGTGAAACACCCTGAGAAGCTGGACATCGTCATCTTCCGCGAAAACACGGAGGATGTATACGCAGGCATCGAATTCAAGCAAGGCGGCGCGGATGCAGCCCGCCTGATCGAGTTCCTGAATGAGGATCTTCTGAAAGGCGGCAAGAAGAAGGTTCGCTCGGACTCTGGCGTAGGCATCAAGCCAATTTCCATCTTCGGCACCAAGCGTCTGGTGCGCTACGCCATCCGCAGCGCTCTGGAGACGGGCCGCAAGACCGTCACTCTGGTCCACAAGGGCAACATTCAGAAATTCACTGAGGGCGCCTTCCGCGAGTGGGGCTACGAAGTGGCGACGCAGGAGTTCCGCGCGCAGACTGTGACCGAGCGCGAGAGCTGGATTCTCGGCAACGTGGAAGCCAATCCCGGCATCACTATCGAACAGAACGCTGCTCTCATTGAGCCCGGCATGGAATTTGCACCCCAAAGCTTCCGCGACTCGGTCTATGCCGAGGTCAAGGCCGTGCTGGACTCCATCGGCAAATCGCACGGCAATGGAGCATGGAAGTCGAAAGTGCTGGTCAACGACCGCATCGCCGACTCTATTTTCCAGCAGATCATCATCCGTCCCGCGGACTACAGCGTTCTGGCCACTTCCAACCTGAACGGCGATTACATCTCCGATGCGGCTGCGGCGCAGGTTGGGGGACTCGGCATCGCGCCGGGCGCCAACATCGGCGACGGCTACGCAGTTTTTGAGGCCACGCACGGCACCGCTCCCAAGTATGCCGACAAGGACGTCATCAATCCCGGCTCGGTTATTTTGTCCGGCGTGATGATGCTTGACTTCATCGGCTGGAAGGAAGCGGCAAAACTGATCGAGCAGTCGCTCGAAAAGACGATTCTGCAAAAGTTCGTAACCTACGACTTCGAGCGCCAGACCGCCGGGGCCACCAAAGTGGGCACCAGCGAGTTTGCCACCCGCATCATCGGCAATATGTAACACGAACAGAGACAGGGGGACTGAATCCCCCGAGGAGAAGAAGTCATGCGGAAGAAAGTCAGCATTGTTGGCGCCGGCAACGTGGGCGCCACGGCCGCGCACTGGATTGCGGCCAAGGAACTGGCAGATGTTGTGCTGGTTGACGTAGTGGAAGGCGTGCCGCAGGGCAAGGCGCTGGATCTGCTGGAAGCCATGCCGATTGAGAAGCGCGATGTGCATGTAACCGGCTCCAACGACTATGCAGCCACGGCCAACTCCGACATCGTGGTCATTACTGCGGGCTTGCCCCGCAAGCCTGGCATGAGCCGCGACGATCTGCTGCACACCAATTTCAAGATTATGTCGGACGTGGTGCAGAAGGTGGTTGCACAGTCGCCCGAGTGCATTCTGATCGTCGTCTCAAACCCGCTGGACGCCATGGCCCAGGCAGCCTATCGCCAGGCGGGCTTCAATCGCGAGCGGGTTATCGGCATGGCCGGAGTGCTGGATTCGGCGCGCTTTCGAACATTCATTGCTGACGAGTTGAACGTGAGCGTGGAGAACGTGACCGCCTTTGTGCTCGGCGGCCACGGCGACACCATGGTGCCGCTTCCCCGCTACTCGACGGTGGCGGGTATTCCCATCACCGAGCTGATTGCTACTGACCGCCTGGAGCAACTGGTGCAGCGTACCCGCGACGGCGGTGCTGAAATCGTCAAGTACCTCAAAACCGGCAGCGCATACTATGCGCCCTCGGCGGCAACTGTCGAGATGGTCGAAGCCATTCTCAAAGACAAGAAGAAGATCCTTCCCTGCGCCGCATTTCTGCAGGGCGAGTACGGCATCGACGGTTTCTACATCGGCGTTCCCTGCAAGCTCGGTGCGGCC
>JAGWRX010000081.1 GCA_028876395.1 Acidobacteriota bacterium | reverse complement strand
GACAGCCAAAGTGGTCAGCCTGACTGCGCACAGCATGGAGGCCACCAACACCATCGACAGCCCGTCGCACATTGTGCCGGTTCAGTCGACGCTGACGAATGTGAGCAGCAGCATCAAACACACGGTACCGGGCTACTCGATTGAAGTGATTCAGTTCGACGAACAGTAACTGAGCATTCGCGCCAAGCAACTAGGGCCGGGACTCATGTGAGTTCCGGCCCTTTTGTGTTGGTGTAATGCGCGCGCTATCGCTGCACGGCCCATGCCAGGCCGTCGGGTTCGCCGCCGGCATCGATGTGGCCCACAACCTCAAGCGCCTTCATGTCGATCACGGCGACGTAATTGTCCGGGCCGCAGGAGACGTAGGCGCGTGCGCCGTCGGGCTGCACCAGCACGCCCGCGGAGCCGTGGCCGATGGGCAGGCGCTTCACTTCCTTGTGCGTGGCCACATCCAGAATCACCAGGTCCGGCCCGTTCAGCATCGACACCAGCGCCAGCTTTCCGTCCGGCGTAATCTTCAGGCGGTTGGCGCGGGGCACGTTGGCATCCAGCGTGGCGGTCACTTTCTTTTCGGCCAGATTGACGATGGAGATGGTGCCATCCTGGGCGTTGGCGACCCAGACCTCTTTGCCATTGGGTGTTACGTCAAAGCCCTCTGAGCCATGGCCCACGGGGATGACGGTCTCATTCCAGTCGCCGCCGGGAGGGCCGGGCATGCGGGGCGGCGGTCCGGCATTCATGTTCATGCCGGGCGGCGGAGGCGGAGGCATGCCGGCGGGGCCGTCTGTCTTGTCGAGCACAGTGACGGTGCCGGAGCTGACGTTGGTGGTCACGATGCGGCGCAGGCCGGGAAAGACGTAGAGCATGTGGGTACGGTTCTGGCCCGTGCCCATGATCCAGTCCACCTTGCCCGTGGCGGGTGAATAGCGCCCGATGGCTTTGGCGCCTTCGGCGGTGAACCACACTTCGCCGTCGGCGAAGAAGAGCCCGTGCGGCCCGCGCAGCGGTCCCAGGTCAACCGGCGGGAGCGCCTCCTGCGCAACCAGGCCAATCACGGCGAGCGTATGGTAGGCACCGAATCCGTAGTTGGAGACGTAGGCGGTGCGGCCGTCGCTGGAAGCAATCACTTCATGAGGATCGTTGCCCACAGGCTCGCGCGCCACAGCGCGCAGGCTGGCGGGATCGACGATAGCCAGCGTGTGATCGTGCTTTGAGAGCACCAGAAGCGCGGTCTTCGGCGTCGGCTGGGCGCATGCCAGCCCTGTGAAAGCGGCTGCGAAAACAATCACGGCGGGGAATTGCCTGATCCTCATCCTGCGTAGTCCTCTAGACGAACATGTCTTTATCGCTGGGCGAATGGAGTTGCCTTGGCTCCGGCCTGCTGCCGCCGCGCAGCGCTGCAAGGCCCGCCTTGAGAGCGGCTGCAATGGCAGACACCTGGCGGAGAGGTGCGTTGACGGCTTCACTCACAAGCCCGCCCGCGCGGTCCACCGTATCCAGCGCGCTGCTCAACATGGCATCCACGCGGCTTGTCTGGCGGCGCACCCGCTCCAGAATTTCGGTTGCCGAAAGTTGCAGGTCGGCGCTCTGCGCGCGCATGTCGCCGGTCAGCTTCGCCACGTCAGCGACGATGGAGTCGATTTTCGGACCGATGCGGCTCAGCAGTTCCTTCCCCTCGGTGACAACGGGGAGGACGGTTGTGCGCAGCTCCTCCATCTGACTGTTGAGCGCGATGGACGTCTTGCGCAGGGTGAGGAAGAGCGCCAGAAGAATGACGGCCTGCAGCAGCACCGCCGCTGCGGTGACGGCGACGAAGACAAGCAGAAGGGTTTCGAAATTCCCATTCGGCATGGAAGCGGCCTCACGCAGCGGGGACTGCGGTCTTGCGAAGGGTTGGGGTGCGCCACCGCAGAATCGGGCGGAGGCTCACATTGAGAGCCGGTGCGCCGCCAGCATTCCGCGGGGGCGCACCGTGTTCAGGCAATCAGGCCCGGGCAAAATGCCGTCCGGGCACACAACGCTACTCTGCCGACTCACTTCCGCCGGAGGCAGTGGTGCGATAGGCATCGCGGCCGGCTTCAACGGCGGCAGCTACGCGGCTGCTCTGGTCGGTCACGAGGCTCTTGCCGCGCTCGACGAACTCCTCCCACTGGGCGCGTCCGCGATCAACGGCCTCGCGCCCGCGGCCCACGTAGTCGTTCATCTGCTCCTTGCTCTTGTCCACCAGGGCGCCCACTTCCTCAACGGCCTGGCGGGTGCGGGTACGCAGATACTCCGTGCCCTCGCGAGCGCCTTGTGCAAGGTCTTCCCGGGTTTCTCGGCCGCTCTTCGGCGCGTAAAGAATGCCCACCAGCGCACCGACACCCAGCCCTGCAATAAACCACGCAAGTCCTTGGATCTTGTTATCTTCCGCCATGATGACGTGTCTCCCTTCTCGTTCACTTCAAGAAAGCCTGAGCGTATCAAATTTCATGGTACGCCACAAATCACCGGTCGCGAAGCCCAATAAGAGGCAGCAACCGGCCTGCGCAGTGCAAAACTTCCGCCGCGCTGTCCACTGCATTGGACGCAGTTTTGGGGAAATGAAAGCAGAAATCGCGGCTTTAATGCTCCGGGCGCAGACCGGTCCCGCGAGCCGCGCGCTTACTGGCCGATGAGGCTGCGGGCGATGGCGTCCAGCACGCCGTTGAGGAAGTTGATGGATTCCGGAGCGGAGTAACGTCTGCCGATCTCCAGGGCCTCATTGATGACAATGGGGAACGGGGTGGACTTGAAACCCAGCATCTCTCCCACGGCCATGCGCAGCAGGTTGCGGTCCACGGCGGGCATGCGCTCAAGCCGCCAGTGCCTGGAGTTGGCCACGATCAGCGCGTCGATTTTCTCCTGGTTCGCTATGGCCACGCGGAACAGGTCCTCGGCAAAGCCGCGAACCTCGGGCTCCACATCGTCACTGGCCTTCCAGAATGTGGCGCGCACCTGGTCAGGGCTCTGCTTGCCGATGTCTGCCTGGAAGAGCATCTGCATGGCCAGCTCGCGCGATTTGCGGCGGGTACCGGCGGTCAAGCAGCGCCGCCTTCCGCCAGTTTGCGGCGCAGGCTCACCATCTCAATGGCCGCGACCGCAGCCTCGAATCCCTTGTTGCCCGCCTTGATACCAGCGCGATTGAGTGCCTGCTCCAGCGTCTCGCAGGTCAGCACGCCAAAGCTGTGCGGAATGCCGGTCTCCTGCTGCGACTGGCCGATGCCGCGCGAGACTTCGTTGTAGATGGCCTCGTAATGCGCGGTCTCGCCGCGCAGAAGGCAGCCCAGGGTTATGAGCGCGTCGACTTTGCCGAGGTTGGCGACAGTGCGCGCGGCGGCGGGGATCTCCCACGCGCCCGGAACGCGAACCACCTGAATGTCGGTGCGCTTTGCGCCGCTGCGCAGCAGTGCGTCCAGCGCGCCCTCGAGCAGGCGCTCGGTGATGACCGCATTCCAGCGCGCGACGACGACGGCGAACTTCATTCCCTCGGCCGAAAGATCGCCTTCCACGGCCACGGGGCGGCCCTTGAGCGGATCGGCCCACGCCCAGAAGCTGAAGGCAAAACCCGGCTCCGGCTCCACGGTAAAGATGCATGACTTCCAATGCGTATCGGTAATCGGGGAAAGGCGGGCGACCGCGTCCTCTCCACCCTGTGCGCGCAGCCACGTTTCGGTCGCCTGATGCACGGCATCGAGCGCGGTTACCTCCACCAGCACATCGGCGGTCGAGGGAAACTGGCCATCGACAAATTCGAGATTGCCCAGCGGAGCCAGGAACGCGGCGCCGCGGCTGGATTCCTCTTCCCAGCCCTTGCCCGGTGTAAATCCCAGCGCCGAAAAAAAGCTGGACAGCCGGTCATAGACCGCGGCGCTGCCGGCAGGGCGCAGGAAGGAGATTCCCTTGATCATGGTTTGATTCTATCGTGTTGAGGTGGTTGGCCGGCGCGCTGCTGCGCAGTGGCCGGCGGTTGGATTTTGCGCAGGAGCAAGGCAACAGAAAGGCCGGCGCTGGGCCGGCCTTTCCAAGCGTACTGCCACTTTGCGCTAGGTGGTGGCGCGCGGCTTGACGGCGATGGCTGTGGCCGGCACCGGGGTGGTGGTCGGCATGGTGATGGTGCAGTTGGGATCGGAGCCCGGAGCGCAGGGCGGCAGATTGGGACTGATCTGCTGCTTGTCGGTCAGGGTCTTCACGTCGATGTAGTGGATCTGGTTGTCGCCGGCCGTGGAGACAAAGAAGATCGTATCGTCGGGGCTGAAGGCGCCCGCCACGGGAGCGGTGATGGCTGAGCTGTTGGCCAGCGTCACGTAGTTCAGCGTGCCTGCCGCGCCGCCTGTGCCCGGAATGTAGTAGGGCAACTGGGCGCCGGCGGTTGTGCCGTTGTAGGTGATGAAGGCCAGGTTCGAAGCCGGCGAGGGCACCACCGCATCCACTGAAGTTGCGTTCACGTTGACTGCGAATGGATTGAGCGTATGCGCGATGGTCAGCGGCTGCAGCACATTCGCGATGGCCGCCGGGCAGGCGCCGTTGGGAATCGTGACGCCGATGTCGTAGAGCGTGACTCCGCCGCCGGCCATGCCCGCGCCGAGGACGTGCTGCCCGTCAACCGTCGCCGCCAGAACGTCCGTCTGTGCATTGACTGAATCACCCTGCGGATAGAAGACCATGCTCGCGTAGTCGCCGACTGTGCCGGTGGGGCACCAGGTGTGAGCCACGGTGGGATTGCCGCTGAGATACGCACCCACGCCGGGAACGGTGATGGCGAGGTTGGTGGCGCCGCCCGAAGCGGTCAGGTTGTAGGTGGTCCAGCCGGTATTCGCGTTAAAGACATACAGCGTATCGGTGTGGCCCGCGCCGAGCGACGCGCTGTCCGTGATGTAGAGGGTCTTGGAGTCGGGCGTCCACGATGCGGCGCTTCCCATGCCTCCAAAGGTTGAGGCAATGCTGCCGGAGGCGTTGTACACATAAAAGACCTGGCGAACCGGATCGTTGATGAGCAGCGACTGGTTGTTGGGCGCGACGGCCAGCACCACGCCTGGAACGGAGGGATCCTGCTTGGACAGCGAGTTGTTTGATGTGCTGTAGATCATCAGCTCATGCGACGAGCCAAAGTAGAGATTGGCACCCGTCTGGTCCATGACCATGGAGTTGGGCACATAGGGCAGCCGAACCGTGGAGCCCAGCGTACCGCTGATCAGTTCGATCGGGACGAAGTACTGCGACTTGCCGGGCGCGGAGAGCCAGACATAGGAGCTGGCCGTGCCCGGTGTCGTAATATCGACCGCGTTGCTCGAAACCGGGAGGCCCGTGCCAAGCAGACCGACCACGTTGATGGGAGCCGGATTGCAGGAGGCCGGCTGGCAGATCGCGTAGACCGAGGCTGCGCCGGGGAAGGAGGCGGTGATGCCGCCCGTAGTGCCCGCGGTGATGTTGAGCGGATTGGTCGACTGATAATCCAGTGTGAGGCCGCTGATCGTATTGCCGTTCGTATCGGTCACGACCGTCGTCAGGTTCTGCTGCACGCCCTGCGTCACCGTTCCGCTGGTGGCGCCGTTGAGCGTGACTGAGATGGACTTGGGCGGGCAGGTGGAGAAGTATCCGGCAGCCGACCCGGTTCCGGCGATGGACGACGTGATGACGGTGGTGCCGGGCAACTCGGCGGTAATCTGGTTGGTCTCAGGATTGATGGAGGCGACGCGCGCCGTGCCCACCGTATAGCTCAACGTGCCAATCGCAGACGTGCACTCAGGAACCGAGGTAACGCCCGGGGCGAGCCCGCCCTTGCAGGCGAAGTTGGTCACGGTCGGCGGCGCGCAGAACTCGTACTGCGTATTGTTGGTGCCGGCGTAGCAAGCCTCGGCGTCAAGCTGGGTGATGGCGCCCTGCGAGTAGCACTGCTGCTGCTGGCCGCCACTGGTGCCCGTAAGCGCCAGGGTGACGGAACTGATGGGCGCGTGGACAAAAACCTCGACAGGGTTGGAGGTCACCGAATCCGCGGAAGCCGAAATGTATGCCGTGGAGTAGGGAAGGCCACCGGTGCTGGGCTGGGGATTGGGGAAGTTGCAGATGGTGTAGTCGGCAATGCCGCCGCCGGAGTTGCGGTTCCACGTGCCGGCGCAGAGATTGCCCGAGGGCGAAATATCCACCATCTTGTTGTTGGTGGTGCCATACGTATACTGCGATACGCTGGCCGAATCGCCCTTGCAGGTCTTGGCCGTAGGCGAAGAAATCTGGCGCGTCTGACCAAAGGCCATCGAAATGCCCGTGGTTCTGGGTTCCAGGTCGATCGCGTACACATCCGTGGTCTTCAGGCCGTAGCCCAGGCCGTTGCAGTAGTTCCCTGCAGGATTGCGGATGCAGCCGGAGATCGAAACCCCGGCAGGAATAGCCAGAAACAACAAGCAGATAAGCGTTAAATACCGCCGCATGAATCCTCCCCGCCCCACCTACTTGAACCGCGGAACGGTCTCTCCGAATACGTCAGAAAATATGGTTTGAAAGCGGACTGTCGACATGCCCAGGGCTGACGGGCAGCCCGCACAGACAACCGGCCCCCGGCAATCGCCCTACCATCCGGCCGGCCGACGCGTCACACTCAGTTTTCTCCAAAGAAAAGTGTATCAGGGCAGGGGTGCGACCCGCGGCAAGCCCGCATTCCCGCTCCCCCCGCTTTCTCTCTCATAGACTCCGGCGGCAGGCGATGGCGAGCAGGTTCCTAAGCCGGCGGCATGTACCGAGCAAACCACTCCAAGGCCCGCACCGCAACGTCCAGCCGGTGCTCCGGGTTCACGAATCCGCGCCCCTCGTTGGGATAGACGACCAGTTGGGTGGGCACGTGCTGATCGCGCAGGGCGTGCCAGAACTCGAAGGACTGCGGCGCCGGGCACTCGCCGTCGCGGTCGCCCACCACCACCAGCGTGGGCGTGCGCGCCTGCTTGATGTAGTTGATGGCCGAGCTTTTGGCGTAGACCGCCGGGTCGTCATAGACCGACGCGCCGAAGTACGGAATCATCCACTGGTCAATCGAGTTCTGGCCGTAGTAGCTCTGCCAGTTCGAAAGGCCCGCGCCGGATACCGCCGCCTTGAAGCGCGTGGTCTGGGTGACGGCGAACATGGTCATGAAGCCGCCATAGCTCCAGCCGGTGATGCCCACGCGGTTGGGGTCCACCGGGTACTTCGCCTCCACCGCGCTCACGCCGGCCAGAATATCGCGCAGGTCGCCGTAGCCGAAGTCCTTGCGGTTGGCCTGGGTAAACGCCTCGCCCTGCCCGAAGCTGCCACGCGGATTCGGCTGCAGCACAAAATATCCCAGGGCCGAAAAGGCCTCCGGGCTCAGGCCATAGCCCGCGCCCCAGCGCGACTCGACCGCCGCCGCCGGCCCGCCGTGCACCTCAACGATCAGCGGATATTTCTTTGCCGGGTCATAGTCTTTGGGCAGCATCAGCCAGCCCTGCACGCGCCAAGTATCGCTGCGCCAGTTCAGCGATACGGACTTGCCCCACGGCCGCTCCACGCCGTCATTCATGTGCGAGAGCTGCATGACGCCCTCGAGCCCCGCATTCATCACCATACCGGGCCTGGCGGCGTAAATCTCCGTCGGGTGATCGAAAGTGCTGGCGGTAAAGACAAACATCGAACGGTCGGCAGTGGACGACAGGCTGTGCGCCATGCGCCCGTCGCCCACCGTGCCGGGAATGCTGAAAATAGGCGAACCGAAATTGATGCCACCTCCGGGGCTCACCCGGTCGCCCTGCAGGTGATAGCGGAGCAGCTGGGAATTGCCCCCGGCCAGTTCGCTCACAAAAAGATGGTCGTTGCCGTCCCACTCGATCCAGGCCGGCGAAGTGGGTCGCCCCTGGCTCAGATTGCGCGGCTGCCCACCGCTGGAGGAGACAATCCAGACATCGCCGCCTGTGGAGCCTTGGTCGCTCATCAGCCCGCCGATGAACGCAATGGCCTTGCCATCCGGCGACCAGCGCGGAACCGCAATCTGCAGGCCATGCAGCGGGCCGGACACCTCAGCCGGGGCGAGAATCGCCTTCGCCGGGCCGGCAAGGGCCTGCGTGTAGAGCTTCGCCACCCACCAGTTGTTTTCTCCGGGCGGATTGGCGGCGATGTACGCCAGCGATTTTGAATCGTGCGACCAGTCGAACTCGTACACATGCAGATTGGCGGGCGTGACCTGAAGCGCATTGGGCGCGGCCGTGTCCATGCGCGCCACGGCCACGCGCTGAATCTCCACGCCGTCTTCGCCGATGACGCCAGACCACGGCTTCATCGCCGCCAGCGCTCCGGCG
>JAGWRX010000080.1 GCA_028876395.1 Acidobacteriota bacterium | reverse complement strand
GCCACCAACCTCGTCACCGGCATCGCCACCGCCATGCTGGACTCCATCCCCATCGTCTGCATCACCGGCAACGTCTCCAGCAAAATCCTCGGCACCGATGCGTTTCAGGAAGTGGACATCACCGGTATCACCCTTCCCGTCACCAAGCACAACTTCCTCGTCAATCGCGTCGAAGACATCGCGCCCGCGCTGCGCCATGCCTTCCAGATCGCACAATCCGGTCGCCCCGGCCCCGTGCTCGTCGACATCACCAAAGACGCACAGCAGGCCTCGGCCATCTTCGACTTCGCCGCGGCCGAGCCGCACCCGTACCGTCCTCATCCCATGTTGAAAGTCGAAGCCTCCGGCCTCGCTCACGCCGCTGAACTCATCCGCAGCGCAAAGCGCCCCGTCATCCTCGCCGGCCACGGCGTCATGGAGTCCGGAGCAATGGAGCAGATTCGTACCCTCGCCGAGCGCGCGCAAATCCCCGTCGCCCTTACTCTCCTTGGCCTCGGCGGTTTCCCTGCCTCGCATCCCCTCAACCTCGGCATGATGGGCATGCACGGCGAAGCCTGGGTCAACCACGCCATTCAGGAAGCCGATCTGCTCATCGCCTGCGGCATGCGCTTCGACGATCGCGTGACCGGCAAGATCTGCGACTACGCCCTCAAGGCCAAGAAGATTCACATCGAAGTCGATCCCGCGGAGATCAACAAGAACATCAAGGTGGATGTGGCGCTGGTGGGCGACCTGCGCGAGGTGCTCGAAGAGCTGCTGCCCCGCGTGGGCGGCCGCGACGGCGCCGCCTGGCTCAAGGCCATCGAGAGCAGCAAGGGCGCGGTGGCGGTGCGCGACATCAAGAACCTGCCCGACTCCGGCCACCTCTACGCGGCGCACGTCGTGCATGACCTGTGGCGCGCCACCGGCGGCGACGCCGTCGTAGCCACCGATGTGGGCCAGCATCAGATGTGGGAGGCGCAGTACTTCCACCACGAAACGCCGCGCACGCTCATCACCTCCGGCGGCCTCGGCACCATGGGCTTCGCACTGCCCGCCGCCATCGGCGCCAAAACCGCCTGCCCCGACAAGGAAGTCTGGGTCGTCGCCGGCGACGGCGGCTTCCAGATGACCGCCGCCGAGCTCTCCACCATCGTGCAGGAGGGCCTCAAGATCAACATCGCCATCATCAACAACGGCTACCTCGGCATGGTCCGCCAGTGGCAGGAATTCTTTTACGAGCGCAACTACGAGTCCACGCCGCTCGTCAGCCCCGACTTCGTCAAGCTCGCCGATGCCCACGGCCTGCCCGGACGCGCCGTCCGCACCCGCGCCGAGCTCGCCGACGCCGTCAACCAGGCTCGCTCGGCAAGCGGCACCTTCCTCCTCAACTTCATGGTCGAGAAGGAAGACGCCGTCTACCCCATGATTCCCGCCGGCAGCGCGCTCCATGAGATGATTCGCCGCCCCGGCAAGAACCCGCTCGTCGAGTCGCCGGACGACAAGTAATGAAAACAGCTTCCAGCCTCTAGCTGCTGGCTGCTGGCTACATTCGTGTAGCTGGCAGCTACTGAGGTACTTCAAAGGCTAAGAGGCGGGAACACCACGGAAATAGCTGGAAGCTAGCGGCTAGAAGCTAGGAGCTGATTCATGCTGCATACATTCGTCGCATACGTTGAAGACCTGCCCGGCGTGCTCACGCGCGTCGCGTCTCTGTTCCGCCGCCTCAACATCAACATCAACTCGCTCACCGTCGGCCGCAGCGAGCGCCCCGGTCTCTCGCGTCTCACGCTCGTCTGCGAGGCCTCCGCCGAGGCCGGCCACCGCATCCGCGCCAGCCTGTATAAACTGGAGAATGTAGTCGATGTGGACGACATCGCACAGGCCCCCTCCGTCACCCGCGAGCTCGCCCTCATCAAGGTCGCCGCAACGCCGCAGAACCGTTCGCAGATCTTCGAACTCGTCGAGGTCTTCCGCGCGCGCATCGTCGATCTCGCCCCGGAGTCGCTCATGATTGAAATGACCGGCGTCGAAAGCAAAATCGAAGGGCTCATCCAGGTGCTCAATGAAGGCGAAGAGCGCATCCTTGAAATCTGCCGCAGCGGCAAAATGACCATGCGCCGCGGCCATCACACCAGTCGCGTGCTCCGCGCCATGGGCGCCGGCGCTGAAGAAAAATCCGAAGCGGCCGAGCCCGCGGAAAACCTTGAAGCCGGAGCAGCCGTCGAGCCCGAGTAGCCCGCCGCTGCCCGCACTTCCCCTTCAACCCGCATCTCCAATCACAGACGCAAAGGAAAAAGCAAAACATCATGGCCACAACTTACTACGATCACGACGCCGACCTTTCCCTCATCCAGGCCAAAAAGGTCGCCATCATCGGCTACGGCTCGCAGGGCCACGCCCACGCCCTCAACCTCAAGGACTCCGGCGTCCAGGTCAAGGTGGGCCTCGCCGCGGGCTCCAAGTCCATCGCCAAGGCCCAGAAGGCCGGCCTTGAGGTCGACTCCGTCGCAGCCGCCACCGCATGGGCCGACGTGGTCATGGTTCTGGTCCCGGATCAGACCGCTGCCAGACTCTACAACGATGAGATTGCCCCCAACCTCAAGCCCGGCGCCCTGCTCCTCTTCGCCCACGGCTTCAACATTCACTTCAAGACCATTGCTCCAGCGGCGAACATCAACGTGGGCATGGCCGCGCCAAAGGCCCCCGGCCATCGCGTCCGCGAAATCTTCCCCGAGGGCGGCGGCGTCCCCGGCCTCATCGCCATCCACCAGGACCCCTCAGGAAACTCCCACGCCCTCACCCTCAGCTACCTCAAAGGCATCGGCTGCACCCGCGCCGGAGTTCTCGAAACCACCTTCAAGGAAGAGACCGAAACCGACCTCTTCGGCGAGCAGGCCGTGCTCTGCGGCGGCGTCAGCGCGCTCATCAAGGCGGGCTATGAGACCCTCGTCGAGGCCGGCTACCAGCCCGAGTCTGCCTACTTCGAGGTCCTCCACGAGCTCAAGCTCATCGTCGACCTCATCTACCGCGGCGGCCTCGCTTACATGCGCTACTCCATCTCTGACACCGCCGAGTGGGGCGACTACGTCTCCGGCCCGCGCGTCATCAACGAGTCCAGCAAGCAGGCCATGCGCGACATCCTCAAGGACATCCAGGACGGCACCTTCGCCAAGCGCTTCCTCGCCGACCAGAACTCAGGCCGCAAGGAGTTCCTCGCCTTCCGCGAAGCCGAAGCCAAACACCCCATCGAAATCGTCGGCAAAAAACTCCGCGCCTCCATGCCCTTCCTCGACCCCGTCACCGTCGAAGAAGTCGCCAAGTCGCGCTAACTGTTCTTTTGAATCACCAGTGTGCTGAGGCTGAAGGGTACGGGCTTTAGCCCGTACGCCTGGCCCTCCCCAAAAAATGGGTGCCCCACCCATGCCGCGCTTTCGCGGCATGGGTGGGAAAGCACAAACTCCGCACCAAACACCACGGCCCTGCGAGCCATCCTCGCAGGGCTGAGTTGTTGAAGGGTACGGGCTGAAGCCCGTACGTGCCGGGTGCCCCATATGACAGGCTCTACTCCTGTCAAGGGAGAAAGACGCCGGGTGCCCCATCCATGCCGCGCTTTTGCGGCATGGGTGGGATCCCACAAATCCCTACCCCGCCCGCCTCAAAGTCCGTTCCTTCTCCAGCCGCTCCGCCAGAAACACCTTGAGCAGTGACTGGTACGGCACGTCCCGCTGGTTCGCCAGAATCTTCAGGTCTTCGATCATGGCCACAGGCAGCCGCACGGAGATCGTCCGCAGCGTCGGCTTCAGGTTCGGCAGCCTCGCCCGCTTCGCCTTCGACCAGTCCACATACTTCGTCGAGTCCGCGCCCTCGCCCTTCGACGACCAGAACTCAAACTCCTCCGCCTCGCTCTTGAACTCAGGAATCTTTTTCTTCATGTCGCTGATACTCCTCGTTCTCCCTGCGGTTCATGTCACGCACTGAAATCACCCGGATCAGCTTGCGCCGAATCGTGAATGCCACAAACAGCCTGCGCCCTTTCGCCGTTTGTCCAAGCGCAAAATAGCGTTTCTCGCGCCACGAATGCGCAACATCGGACCGCACGACAAGAGGATCGTGAAAGAACACATCCTCAGCCTCTTCGGGAGTCACCCGATGCCGTTCCCAATTCTTGATGGCGTTGGCATCGTCCCAATCAAATCCAACGCAAGCCGACAGTGGGTCCGTCTCACCCATTCCTTGTATATATCACAGGTATACAACAAATCAAAGATGTGCGGTTGCCCCGTCCTTGTCGTTCGCACCAGCGAACGACAGGGTGGGATTCCCCAAACTCCCACCCGGCCATCCAAAAAATTCCCTCACCCATTTGCCGGGTGCCCCATTCATGCCGCGCTTTTTGCGGCATGGGTGGGATCCCACAAATCCCTACCCCGCCCGTCTCAAAGCCCGCTCCTTCTCCAGCCGCAGGGTTGCTCCATCCTTGTCGTTCGCACCAGCGAACGACAGGGTGGGAATCCCCCAACACCACCCGGCCATCCAAAAAAATTCCCTCACCCATTTGCAGAGAATTACCGCCCACTATGCCACCATGGAAATGGAGCACCCGTGCGCACAGCGCGCGGGTGCTCCCAAACGGCAGAGAGTCTACCCCCTCCCCCCCTTTTTATTTGCACTTTTCCACAGCAGGCTTGCAGATAATTTCCTGCCAAGCCTCAGTTCGGTTCGCCGTCTGGCTTCCAATGCTCAAGCAGCCTTCGGGCTTCCAGGTCAAAATCCCCGTCTGCCGGCGGAAGAAGCGCGTCGAAGTCCGCGAAGTGCTTGTCGAACGCATTCTGCAGCTCTGGAGAATTGCGCGCTGTTTCGAGTATCTCCTGCACGCCGGGCAGTCCAGACTCCTCTAAGATCTCCACAAACAAGCGATACGCCATAAGCTCGCGCCAGTAGCTCTTGACCTCTTTGGCGAGAAAGCGAATGAACCTGCGTTGCTCCTGTTCGTCCATCGACTCTCTCCAAACGTTGCGCGCCGGGTGCCCCAGGTCTCGCTTGTGAGACCTCGGAAAACACCCACCTCAATCTTCTGCATTAGCCATTAAGCCGTCACCCTACTTCGCCGTCTTCTGATCCAGCCGCAGGAACCGCGCCGCGTTGTTATACAGAATGTCCCGCTTCTGCTCCGGTGTCAGGTAGTCTGCATTCTGAATTACGCTGATCGAGTACGCCATCAGCTTCGGCCACTCCATCTGGTCCGTGCCAAACATCACGCGGTCCTCAAATCCCGCATCCACCAGCCGCTCAATGTAGCGGTTCACTTCCTTCAGCGGATAGCTCCAGATCAGTCCCGCCACATCCACATACACATGCGAGTTCTCCTGCAGCAGCGCCAGCATGTTGTCCATCATCGGATAGCCCGCATGCATCACCTGCACTCTCAGCTTCGGATGCCGCGCCAGCAGCTCCTCCAGCAGCAGCGGATTCCCCATCGACGCGCGATACTTCCCCATCGCCACGTTCGCGCGACCCGAACCGCCCGTCCCCATGTGAATCGCCACCGGAATATCCAGTTCCTCGGCCAGCGCAAAGTACTGGTCCACCGACGGGTCACTCGGCGACAGCCCTTCATACTGCAGCCCGATCTCGCCCATCACCTTGAACCCGCCCGTCGTGAAGTCCTTCCGCAGTTCATCCAGCGCGACGCGCTTACCCGCCTGCATGCCGTTTCCAAAGCTCGTGCCCGGGATCACGTGCCCCGGCATCGCCTCTTCCCACTTCTTCACGCTCGCCGGATCTCCAAACACCACCGCCGTCACATTCAGCCGCTTCATTTCGGCGGCCATGTCCTTCAGGTATTCCCCTTTTGCAGCGGGATAAAGCTTCGGCGTGCACTCCTCCTGGCTCCAGCCAAACGGAGCCTCCTTCGTCTTCGGGTCCGACGCCGTGAACTTCGGCGTGTTCGGACACATCGGTCCCCCACCCGGAAACGACTCATCCATCGCGTGCACGTGCACATCAATCACCGGCGGAACATCCGTATCGGTGTTCTGAGCACCAGCAGAGGTCGAGAAGAAAGCAAAAGGTATCGCGAACACAGCACACGCTGCACACTTCTGAAGGCGCAAAATCATAGTTAGTCTCCCGTGCACTGCATTCTAATGCCTTGGAATCATCACTGGCTGGGCGTCCCGGAGCCTGTACCGAGCAAAGCCGAAGCATCTCACGCTTGCGACCCGGCAATCCTTGAATTTCCGGGCTGACTTCGCGCTGGCCTGATCCCTGATCTCTGTTCTTTGATCTCTGCCCTTACTTCCTGTCCAGCCGGAACGCCGCCGCCTTGAAATCTCCGCGGAACATCATGTCCATGTCGAAGCCGTGATGCATCCACCACGCGCCGCTGGCCGTGGCCGGAGTCTGCGGCCCGGCCTTGCCCTCAATCGCCGTCAGCGTGTACTCCGCCTTCGGGTCCAGCCCTTCAAGCTTCAGCCGCGGAAACAGCCTTCCCTCCTGCGTCGAGTGAATAAACGCAAACACCACCGACTGGCTCTTGTCCTTGTTCACCGTCTGCGTAGCTGAAAACTCGCTCCCGTTACGTGGCGAAATCAGCCGGTACAAGTCGCCCTGCACAATCGTCGGCTGCACCTTGTGGTACTCCGCAATCAGCCGCTTGGCTGTGGCCGTCTCCTCGTCGTTCCACTTGGCAATGTTCGCGCCAATGCCCAGCGAGCCCTGCATCGAGCTCAGCATCCGGTACTCCAGCGACGTCGTCCGCAGGTTCAGCCAGTGCGGCACGTCCGTCACCCACGCCATCATCACCTGCGGCGTATACGCATACGTAAACCCGTCCTGCTGCGTCAGCCGGTCAAAGGGGTCCGTATTGTCCGAGGGCCACACCTCATCCGCATACTCCAAAATCCCAAGATCCACGCGCCCGCCGCCGCCCGAGCACGACTCCAGCTCCACCTTCGGATGCCTCTTGTGCAGCTCATCCAGAATCCAGTAGAGGTTCTGGATGAACGCCACGTACACCTTTTTCTGCTCATCCGGCGGCAACTGGTCCCAGCCTGGCTCGCTCCAGTTCCGGTTGTAGTCCCATTTCAGAAAGGCGATATCGTTCTCCGTAAGCAGCTTGTCCAGAAAGCCCAGCACGTACTCGCGCACATCGGGCCGCGCCAGGTTCAGCACCAGTTGGTTCCGCTGCTCGCTCCGTGGCCGCCCCGGAAAATTCAGCACCCAGTCCGGGTGCTTGCGATACAAATCCGAGTCTGGATTCACCATTTCCGGCTCAACCCAAAGCCCGAAGTCCATCCCCAGCGAGTGCACCTTGTCAATCAACGGTTTCAGCCCATGCGGAAACTTCTCCGGATTCACATACCAGTCACCCAGTCCCGCGTGGTCAGTCTTGCGCTGGCCAAACCAGCCGTCGTCCATCACAAAGCGGTCCACCCCCAGCGCCGCGGCCTTCTCCGCCAGCGCCTCCTGCCCCGCCTCCGTCACGTTCATCTCCGTCGCTTCCCAGGAGTTGTAAATCACCGGCCGTGGCTTCGGCGCCGCATCCTCGCCCGTTCCAATCCGATGCGGCAGAATATGCGCAATCTCGTAGTGGTGCAGCAGCCGCGACGCTCCGCCCAGTCCGTGCGCCGAGTAGCCGCCATAGAACACCGGCGTCTCCAGCTTCTCGCCCGCATGCAGCACATACCCAAAGTCGAACGGATTGAAGCCGCCCGTCACGCGCACCTCGTCCAACTGGTCCTGCTCCACGGTGATGCGCCATGAGCCACTCCAGGCCAGCGCGCCAAACCACACTTCGCCATGGTTCTCATCTGCCGCGCCCGCCTGCAACGCGAACCACGGATTCGCCTGGTGCCCCGTCGTTCCGCGGCGGCTCTCGATCACGCGCGCGCCGGGATGCACCGCCTCCTGCGTCAGCGTCCACTCGCCCGCCCAGCGGCCCGTCAGGTAGTTCAGCGTGTAGTGCGCCGGAGGCAGCGCCCACGCCGCAGCAGCCGCCTGCTCAATCGTGATGGGCTTCTCTTCGCGATTCTCAATCGTCGCCGAACGCGTCAGCATTCCGTTCGCCGCATCCATACTGTAATGCAGCGTCACATACACAGGCCGATTGATGTCCTTGAGCACCACATCCACGCCATTCGCCGTCATCGTGTGGCTCTCGTAGTGCAGAACCAGGTCGCGGTTCCCATCCGCAAAAGATACCTTCAGCGCCGGCTCCACAAACAACCCCGCGCCCCAGCCTGCGTACTCCTGCGGTGTAGTCGTGTACGACGAATCAAACGACGCCCACTCCGGCATCGGCTTTGCCTGCGGAAAGGCGTCCTTCGCCCCGATCCGCCCGCCCCAATAGAGCTGCTGCAGCTCTCCGCGCGCATTCACGCCAAAGACATACGACACATTGCCGCCATCCAGCCTGAAGACCTTAGAGGCCGAGTCAAACGAAGCAGGCTGGGCAACGGAGATCACGGAGGCGGCAAGCAGGGCAACGGCGCATGAAAAGGCTTTCAACATGGGCGATTTTCTTCCCTTCGATGACAAACCGCCCCATCATACCATCCGACTTTCCACTTGAACCATGCCTCTGCAACGGGCAATACGGTGCGCGTATCCTGCCACCTGAAACGTAAGCCTTACCTTCCACGCAGAATCGGCTATCCTGAAGCTGCACCCCGGAGGTTCCCGGATGCTTTCCCCGAACGTCGCCCCGCCTGCCAGTCCCACGCCTCTTGAGGCAATTGCGGATGCAATCGATCGTATCGCGCAACTCCACGGCCTGCCCTTTGAAGACCGCATCTGGCTCGCCCGCAATGGTGAGGAGGTGGTCGCGCAGGCCGGCGACGTCCTGTTTGAAGAGGGCGCGCCCGCCGACCGCATGATTCTCATCCTCAAAGGCGAAATTCATGTCCGCCGCCAGCATGGAGGCCCCATGGCGCTCTTCATCGGCCGCGCCGGACAGATGACCGGCCTGCTGCCTTTCTCGCGCATGACCAGCTACGGCGGCCAGGGTTTTGCCATCTCGCCCGTGTGGGCTCTGCTGATTCACAAATCCCAGTTCCCCGCAATGCTGGCGGCCATCCCCAGCATGACAAGCCGCGTGGTCTACACGCTGCTTGACCGCGCGCGCGAAGTCACCCGCATGGAGCAGCAGGCCGAGAAACTCACCGCGCTCGGCAAGCTCGCCGGCAATCTCGCCCACGAGCTCAATAATCCCGCCTCTGCCGCGCAGCGAGCTGCCTCCAGCCTCGTCACCGAACTGAGCGCCAATCGCGAGAATCGCTTCAAGCTCGTGAATCTGTGCCTTCGCGAAGACCAGATTCACCGCATCGAGGAATGGGAACAGAGCATCCTCACGCGCCCCGCTCAAAATGAGCCGCAGCATGCCGGCGCGCTCATCGCCCGCGAAGAGGCCCTGCGCAAATGGCTCAGCGACCTGCCCTGCGGCGAGGCGTGGGACGTGGCCGCGCAGTTGGCGGACCAGGGGGTGACCACCGCCGACCTCGATGCACTGCGCACCATACTGGAGCCCAATGAGGCCTGTATCGCGCTCCAGTTCTTTGCCCGCTATCTCCGCTCAAGGCGCTCGGTGGACACGCTGCTCAACTCCACCGCCCGCATCTTCGACCTCATCAGCGCCGTCAAGGCGTACAGCTACATGGACCGCGCGCCGATTCTTGAGGTGGATGTGCCCGCCGGCCTCGACGCCACTGTGCAGATGCTCCAGTCGCGCATGAGTCACGTGACGGTGGAGCGCGATTATCAGCCCGAATTGCCCCGCATCAGCGCCTATGGCAGCGAACTGAATCAGGTCTGGACCGCGCTGATCGAAAACGCGCTGGATGCTCTCGGCAGTCAGGGTCTGCTCCGGCTCACCTGCCGCCTGGAAGGCGAAATGCTGCTGGTCGAAATTTGGGACACCGGCCCCGGCATCCCCTCCGAACTCCAGGACCGCATCTTCGAGCCCTTCTTCACCACCAAGGCGCCCGGCCAGGGTCTCGGCCTCGGCCTCGACAACGCAATGCGCATCGTGCGCAAGCACCGCGGCCATCTGAGCGTTCGCTCCGAGCCGGGCTCCACCTGCTTCCGCGTCCGCCTGCCGCTGGACCAGTTGCAGGCCTACTGAACAGCGCTGCGCATTCAAATTCCCCGAAAGGAGTTGCTGCATGCCGGAACAGCCCCACGATGCCGCAAGTCTCGAAACCACCCTCGCGCCCATGCTCTCCGTGCGCAATGGTGCGCGGGCAATCGACTTCTATATCGCCGCATTCGGAGCCCAGGTGCTCTTTCGTCTCGACGCACCCGACGGCGCAGTCGTCTCCCGCCTCGCTGTGGGAGCCAGTCAGTTCTGGGTGGCCGACGAGTCCCCGGAGCACAAGAACTTCAGCCCGGAATCCCTCGGCGGAAGCACCGCGCGCATGGTCCTCGTCGTGAACGATCCTGATGCCGCCTTCAACAAAGCAGTTTCGGCCGGCGCTTCGGTCGTTCGACCCGTAACCAATGAACCCTACGAGTGGCGCATCGGCCGCGTCCTCGACCCCTTCGGCCACCACTGGGAGATCGGCAGGCCGCTCACGTGAAGTGCGCCCGTTCCGCATGCCGCGCTATGCCCTGCTTCAGAACGAAACATCCGCCGGCTCGGTCACCCGCAGAACGGACTGATCGCCCGTCTTCTGCTTCCACGCCGCGCGAATGGCGTCGATCTTCTCCTGGTTTTCCTGGGTATCGGGGTAATAAATAATCAGCATCTTCGACCGCAGGCGCTCCGGCGCGCTTTCGTTCTTCCCCTGCCACTGCCCATAGACATCCAGAACACTCAGCCCATCAGGGAAACGAGGCGTCACCTGCCGGTCGAGGAAGACCCGCCACTCCGCTTCACTGATGCCCTTGCCGGGCTGGTCCGCCGGCCCCAGCCCGAAGTAGAGCTTTGTGTTGACCCAGCCCCTGGTCAGGCCGGGATGCGCGGGATCTCCGGTAAGGATAGGAGCCGTCGCCGGAGATGTGGCCACCGGTGCGCGAGCGCATCCGGCAAGCGCGATGGCAAGCACTAAAGCAGCAAAAAATGAGGTGACGCGCATGCACTCTCCGCGCGATGGATGGGAGGGGGGATCTATTTCTCGACTTCCACGCCTCGCCAGAAGGCAACAAAGCCCTTGATCTTGCGCGCGGCCGGCTTGGGGTCGGGATAGTACCACGCCGCATCCGGATTGTCCTGCCCGTCGATCAGCAGGCTCATGTAGCGCGCTTGTCCCTTCCAAGGGCAAGTGGAGGTGGTGCTGCTGGGGCGAAAATACTCCCGCTTGAGGCTGGACTCGGGAAAGTACACGGTCCCCTCAACCGTCTCCGTTGTCTCGCTTTCGGCAATGACCTTGCCGTTCCAGATCGCTCGTGCCATGGTCCATTCCGGTCAAATCGGCTTTGCCCTCCCGCCGGCCTCAAAGCAGCCGGCGAGAAGGTAACCGATATGACACTACCAGAGATTTCCCGGCATGGCGAGTCCGATATAGGAATTGCCCGTGGGAAATGACCTACTTGGCCGCGACGATGGAGTCGATGTGAACGCTCTTCTTGGCCGCATCCACTGATGCCGTAACCGTCACGTGGTCGCCGTAGAACGTCTTCACCGCGTCTGGATTGTCGATCGTCCAGACCGCCTTTTTGGCCTCATCCACGAACACCGGGGCCATTCCGCCCTGAATGCATTTCTTCACACAGGCCGCACCCGTGCCCGCGTGCTTTGCCCCGCACATCGAGTCGGAAATCCAGCCATTGATCTTGGTTGAGTCAGCGGCGCTTGCCACCATTGTGGCAGAAGACAGCGCCAGAACAATCACAGCTGCGATACGTTTCACTTGAACCTCCGGGGAACGATCTTTAGTTCAGCTAACATCATGCTCCTCCGGCCGCCCATTGCACAAGCCGGAAGCATCTCGGGTTTGGCCGCACGAAAATATCGGAGCCGGTTTCCACCGCCGGCGCAAACAAACCCGGCCTACGGCTTCGCTGCCATAGACCGCCGCCTGGCCTCCATCGCCTTCAGAGCCGCCTCATAGCGCGCGGACGCCGCCGTAAAACGGTCCACCAGTTCAGATGTCTTCGCCATGAACGTGGGAACCTTTTCGCGGATTGCCTCCAGAATCGGCGCAAACTTGGCCAGCAGAAAGAACCCCTCACCGTTGCAGTCCACAAACAGTTCCGCCGAAACTGCCCCGTGCAGCACCATCGCCGCGGCCATTTCCCAGTATGTCGTCACCTGTCTGAACCACGCGTTGTGCGGGTCGCGCGGGTTCATCGCAACAGAAAAAAATTCGTCGGCGGTCGAGGGCCAGAACTCCCCCGTCATCCACGCACGCGCCTGGCGCAGCACAGCCTCCGTGCGCAGTTCGTAAAGCTTAAGAATGATCTCAGCATCGGCTGATGTCGCAAGCATCCGTTCCATCAATGACTCTCCGCTGCCAATACTAACGGATTCCACGGAACCATGCCTGAATGCAGTTGACGGAACGCACCGCAGGCCGGCGCCGGACTCAGCCGGACCCGGCAATTTCCCCGGCCGCGTTACGCCGGCTGCAGTTCCTTCTTGTTGCCCGCCTTCTCAACCACCGGCCCGTGCGTCTCGGCCGTGGGCGGCGGCGGTGCATCGCCTATCCGCTTGGAGTACGTGCAGACCACGGCTGCGGCTTCCGCTTCCGCCGCTTTCTTGCCGCGCTTCTTGGGCGCGCCCTCTTCCTCGGTCGCCTTCTTCTTGTTCGGGCACTCAAGATAGATGCCCGACTTCAGCGTCTTCTCCACCAAATACGGGCTTTCGCACTCGGGGCACTTCTGAGCTACCGGTTTGTAGTTCGAAGTGAAATCGCACTTCGGATAGTTCGTGCAACCCCAGAAGGTATTGCCGCGCCGCGCCTTGCGCTCGGCCAGATCGCCCAGCCCGCACTTCGGACACTTCATCCCCTCGATAAGGTTCTGCTTCACGTACTTGCACTTCGGGTAGCCCGAGCAGGAGACGAATTCCCCATAAGCGCCCTGGCGCAGCACCAGCGGCTTGCCGCACGCCGGGCACGCCTCGCCCGTCGGCTCCGGCGGCTTCTGCTGCTGCTTCTGGCTCAACTTGCGGATCGTCTTGCACGGCGGATCCTCGTTGTACCCGGGGCAGCTCATGAACGGGCCCCACGGCCCGCGCTTCAGCACCATCACCCTCCCGCAGTTCTCGCAGTACTCCTCCGTGTCGCCCGCCTCCTGCGCCTCGGGAGTGTTCATGTCCGGCTTCGCTTCGATATTTTCCTTGGTGAACGTGCAGCTTGTCGGGTCCTTCTTGTTGTATGCCGAGCACGCATAGAAGCTGCCGAACTTGCCCCACTTCAGCACCAGCGGCGACCCGCAAAGATCGCACTTCTCAGCGGTCACCTTTTCCATGCGCTTGATGTCTTCCATGTTCTTCCCGGCATCCTTGAGTTCTTCCTCAAAGTAGTCGTAGAAGCCATTCAGCAGGTCGGTCCACTTCTCCTTGCCCTCTTCAATGTCGTCCAGCTCTTCCTCGAGACGCGCCGTGTACTTGGTGTCGAAGATGTAAGGGAAATTCTTCACCAGCAGGTCGCACACCACCACGCCGATTTCTGTTGGATAAAAACGCCCGCGCGATCCTCCGTGCTTCACCACGTACTCGCGGTCCTGAATCGTATTGATGATCGAGGCGTAGGTGGAAGGCCGCCCGATGCCCCGCTCTTCCAGCTCCTTCACCAGCGACGCTTCGTTGTACCGCGGAGGCGGCTCGGTAAAGTGCTGCTCGTCGATGAGCTTCTCCAGCTCCAGCGCCTTCACGTTGTCCAGATTCGGCAGCCGGTTCGCGAGCGACTCGTCGTCCTCGTCCTTCTTGTCCTTCGAGGCTTCGTAGATCTTCTGGTAGCCGTCGAAGATCACCGTCGTTCCGCTGACCCTGAAGTCATACGTCCGCTTGTCCAGCCTGCTTGCCGCGGCAATATTCACCTGCGTCACCGCAAGCTGCGCGGGCGACATCTGCGAGGCCACAAACCGCTTCCAGATCAGCGTGTACAGCTTCAGTTGCTCGTCGCTCAGATACCGCGCAATCGACTCCGGCGTGCGCGCCGCGTCCGTGGGCCGGATCGCTTCGTGCGCGTCCTGCGCATCCTTCTTGCCCTTGTAGACATTGGGCGACTCCGGCAGATACCGCGAGCCCAGCTCCTTGCCAATCCACTCCCGCGCCCCGGCAATCGCATCCGGAGCCACGCGCGGCGAATCGGTACGCATGTAGGTGATCAGGCCCGTCGTTCCCTCCGCGCCGATCTCCACGCCCTCATACAACCGCTGCGCCACGCCCATCGTGCGGCGCACGTTGAAGCCCAGCTTGCGCGCAGCATCCTGCTGCAGCTGGCTGGTGGTGAACGGCGGCGGCGGACTCTGCCTGCGCTCCTTTTTCACCACGGAGGCCACGCTCCACGACGCCTGCCCAAGCGCCGCAACCGCGGCCTTGATTTCCTTCTCGCTGGCAAACGCCGGCGCGCTCACCGTGTCCACCGCGATGCGTGTTCCATCGATGCCGACCAGCCGTGCTTTGAAGCTCCTGTCCGCCTGGCTCTCTGGATGCAGAAGCGCTTCCAGCGTCCAGTACTCCACCGGATTGAACGCGCGAATCTCGCGCTCGCGTTCCACAATCAGCCGCAGCGCCACCGTCTGCACGCGCCCCGCGGAAAGACCCCGCCGCACCTTGTCCCACAGCAGCGGAGAAATCTGGTACCCCACCAGCCGGTCCAGCACGCGCCGCGTCTGCTGCGCGTACACCAGGTTCTGGTCCACGTCCCGTGCATGTGCAAACGCATCCTGCACGGCCTTCTTCGTAATCTCGTTGAAGGTGACGCGATGAATCTTCTTTCGCTCTTTGGCGCTGGTGCCCAGTTGCAGCGCCAGATGGTAGGCGATCGCTTCGCCTTCGCGGTCCGGGTCGGGCGCCAGGAAGATCTCGTCGGCCTTCTCCGCCGCACGCTTCAACTGCTCCACAACCTTTTCCTTGCCGGGAGACACAATCAGCTCCGGCTCGAACGTCCGCTTCTTCAGCTCCACGCCAATGTCGTTCTTGGGCAGGTCCATGATGTGCCCGACAGACGCGCGCACCTCGAAACCCTTGCCCAGATACTTCTCGATCGTCTTGGCCTTCGCGGGCGACTCGACGATCACCAGTGATTTGCTCATTGCCATCCTTAATTACGGGTGCTCAATACTGTCCGGGCTATTGGACTCAGACAGCGTCATTCCGTTACACATGCGCTGCTCAAATGCCTGCGACGCGTCACGCAGGCTCGCATCGCCCGAAAAATCAGCCATGAAAGTTGGAAGCTAACACGAAAGACGGCTCCGTTTCCACTCGCCGGTCGATTTTTCCCGGCGCAGGCCTTCCTGGAACCATACGCAATAGCGCGTCAGAACGTGCACAATTCTGCTGAAAACACTCGCCTTCAACGGGACGCGGAAACATGCGAGTTCACAGCGTGCGCACGTAATTCTTTCCCGGCAATTGCCGGATGCGGCCCGTGATTTCCAGCTCAAACAGCGCCGTAAACACTTCGGAAGAAGTCAGTTGCGTCTCCAGTGAGTCCAGAATCTCGTCCATCTGCAGCGACTCATCCGTGCGCAGAACCTCCAGCACCATCACCTCGTGGGGCCGCAACACCGGGTCAGGCAAAAGAGATGCGGCCGCCTCCGGTTTGGATTCAATTCCGGCCTCCGCCTCCAGGTCCACCCGCACCTGCGACGGCAGGTCTTCCCACACATCCTCCCACGTCGCCACCAGCTTGGCGCCCTGTTTAATCAGCGTGTTGGGCGTCCACGAGTTCTTGCTCGTCACGTTGCCCGGCACGGCATACAGGTCACGATTCTGCTCGGACGCGCAGCGGGCCGTGACCCGCGTGCCGGAGTTCTCGCTGGCCTCAATCACGAGGACCCCGAGACTCAGACCGCTGATAATCCGGTTGCGGCGTGGAAAGTTCTGCGGTGCTGGGAATGTGCCCATTGGAACCTCGCTCACAATCGCCCCGCCTGTGGCCAGAATCTCCTCAGCCAGCTTCTTGTTCTCCTTGGGATAGATCACGTCAATCCCTGTTCCCCACACCGCTACATTGGGCATGCGAGCCGCGAGCGCACCCTTGTGCGCGCAAGTGTCGATGCCGCGCGCCATGCCGCTCACAATCAGCAGTCGTCGCGCGGCCAGATCACGCGACAGCATCTCCGCCACGCCGCTGCCATAGGGTGAGGGATGCCTTGTGCCCACGACGGCCAGCGAAGGCCGCGCAAGCAGCTTCGCATTGCCGCGCACCCAGAGCACGGGCGGGGGGTCATAAATCTCCCTGAGGCGTTCCGGATATTCAGGGCTATACACAGTGACCAGCGTGCCCCCCTGTTCGCGTACGCGGGCCCATTCCTCCTCTGCCGCCTCACGTGCTTTACCCTCGAAAATCCACTGCACTGCCTGCACCGGAAAGCGCAGGCTTTCAAGCTCGGTAAGGGACATCGCAAAGATGCGGCTTGCGGCATCGATCCCCCGCAGGGCTTCGAAAATCCGTCGCGGTCCAAGTCCAGGGGCCAACGCAAGCGCCAGGCAGGCAAGCACGTCCTCATCACACCGAACCCCTGTCGAAGTGGCCTGCTCAAAAGGTTGTGTCGTCATGCTATCCCGGGAGCGCGCCGAAACACACTCCAGCTCTCTTCGGTCAAATTCGCGTCAATGTTTCTCTGGATTTTCGCTCACAATAAGCGGCCTGAG
>JAGWRX010000079.1 GCA_028876395.1 Acidobacteriota bacterium | reverse complement strand
GGAAAGATTTTGCTATTTGCGGGCAAAATGCGGGCAAGGAATTTGGAGGGTGTCCGCTAAGTTGTTGAGTGATTTGGTGGACCTGGTCGGGATCGAACCGACGACCTCTTCCATGCCATGGAAGCGCGCTCCCAGCTGCGCCACAGGCCCACATGCGGATGGTCGTAACTTTCTTATTGTCTCCGCTTGCGCGGAATTCGTCAAACTTCCGCTCCCTGCGCGGCACGGCATGGGATTACTCCTGGCATGCGCGGCAAATGAATGATTTCTGCCCTGAAAAGAGCCGTGACCGGGAACACTTTGGGTGGGTGCCGGTGTCTAAGAGGATAGAGTGCGCGGGGCATTCGGCTTCTGAGAATGAGTGTTCCGTCTCCCGCGCATCTCTGGCAGAAGCGGATTCCATCTGGCGGACACGAAAGCCAGGGGAAAGGTCGCAGCGGCGGGCTGGCAGCGTGGCAGCCCGGGAATTGGGCAGATGCCAACTGTGCGTCTGTTGCGTTAAGGTGGGAGGACACTGACTTGCAGGCGGACCTCACCATGGGCAATCTTGCCAGCGCGATTACGCTCCACTCTGACGAATCGGCTCTGATCGAAGAACTTCGAGCCGGTTCCGAGGAAGCTTTTGCATGGCTTATCGCGCGCTATCATCAGCCGATCTATTCCTTGCTGGCGCGCACCGTGTATGACCGCGCCGACGCAGCCGACCTGACCCAGGAAGTCTTTGTGAAGGTCTTCCGGGGCATCGGCAGCTTTCATGGCGAGTCGTCATTGCGCACATGGATTTACCGGATTGCACTGCGAGAGGCCTCAAACCAGCGGCGATGGTGGATGCGCCACAAGCAGCAGGAAGTCCCCATCGAGCAGGAAATGATGGAAGGGGATTCCGGAGCTTCAGTGCAGTTGAAGGACATGCTGGTCGACTCCCGGGAGTCGCCATTTGAAATGGCCGTGCACGCGGAGAATCGGGCGCGGGTTGAGGCTGCCTTGAGCCAGGTGCCGGAGCCGTTCCGCACCACGCTGATTTTGCGCGATATTGAAGGGTTTGTGTACGAGGAAGTTGCCGAGATGCAGGGCGTGAATCTGGGGACGGTGAAGTCCAGGCTGGTGCGCGGGCGTGCCTGTTTGAAGGCATGGCTCGTCGGTTCCGGCCAGGCCGGATTTTCTCCGTCGCACACGGGATTCGAAATGCCCATGGGAGAGGAGGCGGGATGAGCAGCTGCAGCGCCATGCGGGCGAAATTTTCAGAGTATCTTGACGGCCGGCTGACCGGACGGGAGATGCAGCGTATCGCCTCCCATCTGCACAGCTGCCGGGAGTGCGCCCGCGAATGGACTGCGCTCGAGCAGACGCAATCCTCTCTGGCCGCGCTGGGTCCTGTCCCGGAGCCCGAAGACCTGCTCCTGCGCATCCGCGTGGCCGTGAGCCAGGAGCGCGCGCGCAGCCGCAAGAGCCTGCTGCAGACCTGGGGCCTGGCCTGGAAGAACACGGTTGGCCCCTTCGTGCTGCAGGCAGCGGCCGGGTTTGCCAGCGCGGTGATGCTGCTGGGCACGGTCACCTTGATGGTGGGCATGTTCACCCAGCCGGAGACGGCGCAGGCCAAAGGAGATGAACCCCTTGGAATGGCGACCGCGCCCCGTTTGCTCTATCTCTCAAGCGGCGCGGGCAACAGTGACGGAATCAACTCCCTTGCCGCGCCGGTGGTGGTCGAGGCCTATGTCAACGGCGAGGGCGAGGTGTACGACTATCGCATCGTTTCCGGCCCCACAGACCCAGCCACCCGGGCTGAGGTCGAGAACCTTCTTCTTTACAGCGTTTTCGCGCCCGCCCGCTTCTTTGGCCAGCCAGTCCGGGGCCTGGCAGTGCTCTCGTTTTCCGGCGTTTCGGTACGTGGCTAGTTTGTCCCCGGCCCGGCCGCTCGTTTGACCCTGCCGGTGAGCCTAAATAGACTTGCAGGCAGGGTTTCTTGATGCCGTTCAAACCGTTCCGATCCTTCGCAGCAGCCGGCGCCTCGTGTGCCGCATTACTCTGGTGCCTGTCCGGCGGTTTCCCGTCCGTGGCGGCCTTAGCGCAATCTTCTGAGAGCAGCTCAAGCGGGGCGCAGCAGACTCCTTCTTCGATGGGCGTGCAGCATGAGCAGGCCCCGTCGCTGGTTGACCCGGCCGGTCCAACCATTTCGCTGGTCAGCGATGAGCCGGTCTTCATCATGGCCGCCGCGCTCAACGCCTGCGGCTACGACGAGGGTCTGGCCGAGAGCGCGCCGGTGCGCCAGCGGGTTCGTGAGGAGATCAACCAGGCGCTGGCCAAAAGCGAGGATGCCCGCGCCAGGCGCGACAAGGTCTGCCTCTACATTGCCCAGCACCGCATGACGGGTACTGAGCACGACATCTCGCAGTACATTTCGCTGGCCCTCTACCTGAGCCCGCCGCCCGAGCTGGAGACAACAGTGGAACTGCCGGAAATGCCGCCAGACTCCACGCAGGTGGTGGAGATCGTGCCCTTGCTGCGCGACTTTGCGGCTGCCGTGGACCTGCACGGCATTTGGCTCACGGTGCATCATCTCTACGACGAGGAGACCGACCGCCTTCACGATCCGCTGTCGAACATGATCGTCTCCACCAATCTGTATCTCAAGATGCCTGCCTCCACATACGACGGGCGGCGATTCATCGTGGTCATCGAGCCCATGCTCTCGCCCAGGCTGGTGAATGCCCGCGTCTACGGAACCGACTACGTGGTGGTGGTTTCGCCCGTCAATGGGCAGATTCCCATGAACGCCGTGCGTCACACCTATCTGCACTACGAAATAGAGCCGCTGCTCTACACGCGCGCCAACGCCATTGACCGCACCCAGCCCGTACTCAAGGAAATTCGCGACGCTCCTCTTGATTTCCGCTACCGCTCCAGCACTCTCGCGCTCACCGTCGAGTGCCTCATCAAGGCCATCGAGGCGCGAACCATGGATACCGGCGTGCCGGTGTACAAAATTCCCGCCGGAATTGACCGGTCGGATCTCCCGCGCTACGAGCGGCTGCGCGAGGCCTCCCTGCAAAAAGTGGAGGCGGCTCGCTGGGCCACCGTGCGCCACGACATGAATCAGGGCTTCGTGCTCACCCAGTACTTCTATGAGCAGATGCTCCAGTTTGAAAAGGACCCCGCCAGCCTGAAAGACACCATCGGCGAGATGGTGTACAGCATGGACGTGGATCAGCAGGTGCATCGCGCCCGCGATCTCGACTTTGACAAGGAGGCGGATGAAGATGTGCTGCGCCGCAGCACGCCCCGCGTGCTTGCGGGGCTTGATCTGGCCGAATCGCGGCTGCAGGCCGGCGACCTGGCTTCAGCCGCCAAAATTGCCCACCAGGCCCTCGCGGAGCCATCCGACTCCCTGCAGTCCGTCGCAGACAGCGCCCGCGCCAACTTCATCCTGGCCCGGGTCGCCATCCTCACCGGCCATCCTGAGGAGGCCCTCGATCGCTTCCAGAAGACAGTGGCCACCAGCAAGGAGCCGCGCCTGCTCGCCTGGTCGCACATCTACCTGGGCCGGATGCTGGACCTCGATTGCAAGCGGGACGAGGCCGTGGCGGAGTACAAGGAAGCGCTGGCGGTGCGCGACGGCCAGCAGGATACCCGTCTGGCGGCCGAGCGCGGGGTCAAGGCGGCCTACGCCGTCCAGGGCCACAGTTGCCAGGAGGATGCCGAGGACGATTCCCCCGATGCCGCTCCGGCCAAGCCCGGCGCGCCCACGGGTGCCCAGCAGGGAACACCAAAGCCGCAATGATGCGGCGGCGCTTCTCCGGCGTCTAATAATGAATACATCGGGCGAGGTTAAGCGCGTATCTCTCTTGAAGGGGTGCCGTGTGCAATCTGTCCCTATGGTTCAATAAAGGATCGAGGAGCACGTGGAAGCAGTTCTGGCCGAACTGGAAGCCGCACTCGGGCATGATTTTGCCAGCCCCGAGCTGCTGGTGCGCGCACTCACACACCGGTCTCTGGCCAACCAGCGGGCTCTCAGCGAACCCGGCGACGGCGCCGCGGACGCCGGGGACAACGAGCGCCTGGAGTTTCTGGGCGATGCCGTGCTCGGCCTGGTGGTGGGCGAATTTCTTTTTCTGTTGCATCCGGAGTGGCAGGAGGGCGAGCTGACCCGCGTCCGCGCCCAGCTGGTGAGCCGACAGCACATGGCGGAGGTCGCCACGGCCATTGGGCTGGGCAACCATCTCCGCCTCAGCCGCGGCGAAGACAGGAGCGGCTTGCGGCGCAAGAGCACCGTGCTCTCCAACACGATGGAGGCGGTCATTGGCGCACTGTTTCTGGATGGTGGCCTGGAACCCGTGCGCGTGTTCGCCCGGCGTTACGTGATGGGCGAGGCTGTGGAGCATCTGGCCAGGGAGTTGAGTTCCGGGGCCGCGCTTGGCAACTACAAGTCCGCGCTGCAGGAGCATCTGCAGGCGGCAAGAGCGGGAACACCGGTGTACAGGGTCAAAAGCGAGAGCGGCCCGGATCACCGCAAGCGCTTTCTGGTCGAAGTCCGGCTGAAACCCGCCGAGGGTGAGCCGGGCAGGCCCCTCGCACGCGGCACGGGAAGCACAAAGAAACACGCCGAGCAGAACGCGGCGCGGCGCGCCCTGGACCGTCTGACGGCAGCGGCAGCCGCCGACGGCCTGACAAACGGCAACGAGGAGAAGCGGGCAAAGCAATGAGCACCCCTGCACACCTGGCCGGCCCTCCGCCGCGGCTGTGGCTGCATCTGCCCACCGTGCCGGAGTCCCTTGCCTCCTTGCTGCGAACCGTGGTGGTTGCCCTGTTTCTGCTTTCCTTTGTGCTTCAGCCTTTTCTCATTCCCTCTGAAAGCATGGAGCGCACCCTGCTGGTGGGCGATTTCCTGCTGGTGAACAAGCAGATTTTCGCGCCGGCCGGGACCCTGGGCCGATGGCTGATGCCGTACCGCGACATACAGCGCGGCGACATCGTGGTCTTCCACCACCCCGACCCGTCCTATCTCGTCAAGCGCGTCGTGGGCATGCCCGGCGACCGCATTCGCATCGAGAATGGCCGGGTGACGGTGAATGGCGTGACGCTGGACGAGCCCTACGCTGCCTTCGAGCCGGCCCCGCCCAATCCCTTTCGCGATAATTTTCCTGCCAGAATCTACACCGATCCGAACATCGATCCCGGATGGTGGCTCCAGATGCAGCGTCTTACGCGCGGAGGTGAGCTGGTGGTCCCCCGCGGCCAGTACTTCATGCTGGGCGACAACCGCAACCACAGCAAGGACTCCCGCTTCTGGGGCTTTGTGCCGCGCCAGGCGATTGTGGCCCGCCCTCTGGTCATTTACTTCTCCCTTCGCAGGCCTTCTTCCACCGATGTCGAACAGGCCACGGATGATAGACTCGGACACGACAGGGAACTCTCGGCCAGGCTGGCTGCGTTTGCGCGCTGGAAGCGTATTTTCCAGGTGATTCACTGATGCGCAGCGAGCCGGGAATCTGTCCAGCAGCCGCCAAGCTTCTCCGCAAAGAGCGACAGGATGACCAAGAAAAATACGCCGCACTTCACAACGCAGACTGAGGCCGCGCCTCCACCCGTTCAAGAGAAGGTAGAGGAGACGCCCTTCGAGGCGGCAGCCAGCATCTGTTCCGTGCTGGTGATCGGTTTGTTCATCCTCACCTTTCTCTGCCAGAACTTCGTCATCCCCTCCGGCTCAATGGAGAAGACCCTGCTGGTGGGCGACCACCTGCTGGTCGACAGGATCTCCCTGGCCCCGCCCGCCCGGTGGATGCCCCTGGTTCACTATCGCGAGCCCCGGCGCGGCGATGTGGTCGTCTTCCTCAAGCCGGGCGAGCCGGATATGTACCTGGTCAAGCGCCTCATTGCCGTCCCCGGCGACCGCATCCATCTCCGCAACGGCATCGTGATTGTGAATGGTGTGGCCCAGAGCGAGCCCCTCGCGGCTCCCACAACATCCGACAACTATCGCGATTACCTGGATGATTTTCCAGCCGTGCCCATGAGTCCGGACCTGGGAGCCACTGAAGCCTGGTCGGTCGCCATGCCCGGCTACGTCCACGATGGCGACCTAGTGGTCCCGCCCGGCAGATATTTCATGATGGGCGACAACCGGCACAACAGCCTCGACTCGCGCTACTGGGGCTTCGTACCCAGGGAGAACATCCTGGGCCGGCCGCTGTTCAATTACTGGTCGTTCAAGACTCCCGAAGATCAGTACGAACAGTCCGGCTTGGCCAATAATCTCGCATGGCTCGGCCACGTCGCCCTGCATTTCTTCACTCAGACCCGCTGGAACCGGACGCTGCATATCATTCGCTGAGTCTGGCACAATGAAGCGAATGACCATGACGCAAGACGCGCAACGCCGGCTGCACAAGAGCAAGAGGCTTTGGCTGACCCTGGCTGCGCTGGCGGTCGTGCTCGCGGTGCTCATCGTGCCTCCGCTGGTCAGCATCAGCAGCTACAAGAACCGGATTACGCAGCTTGTCTCTGTCTCTCTGGGCAGGCCGGTGCGCCTCTCTTCCGTGGAGCTGCGCCTGCTTCCCCGACCGGGATTTGTGCTCACCGACCTCACCGTGGAGGAGGACCCCGCGTTTGGCGCGGAGCCGGTGCTGCGCGCCAACACCGTTACCGCGTCCATCCGCCTGCTCTCGCTGTGGCGCGGGCGGCTCGAGATAAGCCGCATCGGCGTCGACGAGGCCAGCCTGAACCTGGTGCGCACCAAAGAGGGCCGCTGGAACCTCTATCCGCTCTTCCACACGGCAACCGGGCAAGCGCACGGCGCGCTACCGGGCCGGGCGCTGGCGCTGCCTTACCTTGAAGCGACAAATTCCCGCATCAACATCAAGAGCGGCCTGGAGAAGCTGCCCTTCTCCCTGATGAACGCAGACCTCTCCTTCTGGCAGGAGAACCCCGGCGACTGGCGCGTGCGGCTGCGGGGCCAGCCTGCCCGAACGGATGTGAGCCTCGACATGGCCGACACCGGGATTCTGGAGCTGGAGGCTAGTCTGCAGCGCGCTCCCTCATTGCGCCAGATGCCCGTGCATCTGAATCTGGAGTGGCGCGAGGCGCAGCTCGGCCAGCTCAGCCGGCTCATCGTCGGCTCTGACCCCGGCTGGCGCGGCGACCTGACCGCCGAGCTGCATCTGGACGGCACTGCCGAGACGGCGCAAGTAAAGACCCGCCTCCGCGCCTCGGGCGTCCATCGCGCCGAGTTCGCTCCCGCCGTTCCGCTGGACTTTGACGCCAACTGCGGCTTTGTCTATCACTACTCCGGCCGCTCGGTTGAAGGCCTGGCTTGCGACTCCCCACTCGGCAATGGCCACATCCGGCTTGCAGGTTCCCTGCCGGGCAACGCTCCACCGCAGCTCTCGGTCGAGCTGCAGACGATTCCCGTGCAGGCTGGACTCGACGTGCTGCGCACCCTGCGCAGCGGCCTTGGCGAAGGGCTTGAGGCCAGGGGCACTGTGAGCGGCAAGCTTGCCTATGTTCCAAGCGCGGCGGCCGCAAAGCCGGCATCACCGGCGCTCAAGCGGCACGCCCGAAAACAGACAGCCATGACTCCCGCAGCGGCGCAGCCCGCCTTGTCCGGCAGTCTCGCAGTCGAGGGCTTCAGCCTCAGCGGTGATGGCCTGAGCCAGCCCATTCAGATTGCAAAAACCGTGCTTGAACCCGCGCCCGCCACCGAAGGGCAGGGCCAGGCGCTCACGGCGGCGGTTGCAATTCCCGCCGGCGGATCCACCCCTCTGGCCATTGCGGTGCGCCTTGCACTCAGCGGCTACCAGGTCACGTTGCGCGGCCCGGCCTCGCTGGCGCGCATCCGCGAGATGGCGCACGTGGCCGGCATTGAGGATATCTCCGCCCTCGAGTCTTTCACCGGCGATCCCGCCACGCTCAATCTGAGCGCTGAAGGCCCGTGGCTGCCGACTCCGGAGATGTCGCTCGGCGGCATGAAGACCGCTGCTTCGGCGACTGGCCAGGGAGTCTTGCCGTCTGTCACAACCTCCGCATCGGACCAGCTGAGCGGGACCGTGACCCTCAGGAATGCAATCTGGAAATCCGATTACCTGGCAAGCGACGTGGAAATCGCCCAGGCCACGCTCCATCTGGGCGCGGATACGCTCCGCTGGGACCCGGTTGTTTTCTCCTATGGGCCAGTCAAGGGAACGGCCAGCCTTGCAGTGCCGGCCCCCTGCGAAGCGCCGGAGACATGCCCGCCCAGGCTCGATTTGCAATTCGGAGAACTCGATGCGAGCGCGCTCCAGGCCGCGTTCCTGGGAGCGCGCAAGCCCGGCACGCTGCTCTCCACGCTCATTGCCCGCCTGCGTCCTTCGTCTGCGCCGCTCTGGCCGCGTCTTGAAAGCACAGTGAAAGTCGATTCGCTGCTTCTGGGACCGGTCAAGCTGCAGAACGCCGAGGCGGCGCTCCGCCTTCTGCCTGCCGGAGCTGAAATCTCATCCTTTGACGCCGGATTGCTGGGTGGCCGAGTGCACGTAACTGGCGATCTTGCCTCCGGAGACATGCCCGCCTACACGCTTCAAGGGAATTTCAGCAAGCTCAACAGCAGCGCGCTGTGCCTGCTGGTCGGCCTGCGCTGCACGGGTGGCGCGGTCGACGGCAGCGGCAAAGTGGATCTGTCCGGCTATGCGGACAAGGACCTGGCTGCCTCGGCCAGGGGCTCGCTCCATTTCGACTGGCGGCATGGGGCTGTCCGCGGACCTGCCGCGATTCCGGCGGCGCTGGCGCGCTTTGACCGCTGGACCGCCGACGCCGAAATCACCCACGGCGTGGTCACTCTGAAGCAGAGCCAGGTTGAGTTGGGAGCCCGCAAGACGCCGGTTGAGGCCACAGTCACCTTTGGCGACCCGCCAAAAACTGCCTTTGGCGCACCCAAAGCAGCCCCAGCCGCAAAGCCGTAAGGTCAGCCGCAGCTACAATGGAGGCATGGCTTTATCCGTCGCTTCCTCTCCGGTTCAGATTCGCTGTCAGGGCGTTCTGTTTGACATGGATGGCATCCTCATCTCCTCGCTGGGCTCGGTCGAGCGCAGTTGGACGAAGTGGGCCAATCTGCGCGGGATCGACCCTGAGCTTGCCTGCCGTATCGCCCACGGCTGCCGCGCCATCGAAACCGTGGCCAGGCTGCGGCCCGACCTGGACAGCGAGGCCGAGCTGAAAATCATCGAGGACATTGAGATCGAGGACAACGAAGGGCTGACCGTGCTGCCCGGCGTGCTCAACCTGCTGGCCTCTCTGCCGGCGGACCGCTGGGCGGTCGTGACCAGCGCCACGGAGCGGCTGGCGCGGGTGCGGCTGGCCGCTGGCGGCATCCCGGCGCCCGCGCGGCTGGTGACCGCCAACCAGGTGACGAAGGGCAAGCCCCACCCCGAGCCGTTTCTGGCCGGCGCGGCGCTTCTCGGGTTTCCGCCCGAGGAATGCGTCGTCTTTGAGGATTCATCCTCGGGCGCGCAGGCGGGCCGGGCCGCAGGCTGTACGGTGGTCGCCACCACGTTTTCGCACCCTGTTGAGACGCTGAACGCCGCCCACTACTTGGTGACCGACCTCGCCGGGGTGGCCGCCGAGCCGCTCGCCAACGGTGAAGGGCTGGCCCTGCGCTTTCATCCGCTGGAGCGTTAGCCTCTATTCATTTGCCTCGATGCGCCGGCCATGCGGATCCTGCAGCGGGCGCGAGTTGATCTTGAACAGCGCCGTAAACATGCGCAACTGGTCGCGGCTCAAGCTCACTTGCTGCTCCAGAACAAACCACCGCACGCCCTCGGTGCAGGGCGGGGTGCTCAGCGAGCCCATGTAGGTCCAGTAGCCGCGTTCGGCCGGCAGCAGTCCGCCGGCGTTCACCATCTCGGTGATCTTCTCCCTGGCGCCCGTTGTCATCGGCAGGTGCTGCCACAGGGTGGCGAGCGTCGCGTTGGGGGCGTCCTGATTCTCAGCCAGCCGTACGGTAACCACAGCCAGCTTGCCGTCAGCGCTCTTGTGCGTCAGTTCCACATCCATGTCGGAGAGCCGGCCGTTCACCGCCGCCTCGCTGGGACTGTGGAAGTTGTAATACTCGAGGTCGTAGCGCACGCCGTTGGCGAGAATGTAGCTGCCGGGATTCACGTGAACCACGATGGTGTGTCCATCGTTCTCCAGGGTGACCGCCCCGGAGATGTAGTGGAACTCGATGGGCCTCAGAGCCTTGTTCCGGTGCGCGCCGCGAATGTCAATCGGTGACTGCTCGCGTCCCTCCGAGCAGGTCCGGTACGCTGAGTCCAGTTTCCCCCACATCAGCGGGCCGTACTTGCCCCGGTAGTCCCAGTGTGTGGCGGACTGCGCGGCGGCAATCGCGGCAATGCAGGTCAGGGAAAACGCAACAATGGCAACCCGATGAAAGCGCATCGCTATCTCCTCGTTCTAAAAGACGGGCAAACGCTCCGAAAATTCTATTGCATCGACGCACTGCCGCGAAAAAGGAATGGGACCCCAGCCTTCAGGGTCCCATTCACTGTGCAGCGTTTGAGGCGGGCTTTGAGTTACCGGGCCGTGCTCATCACCTCAGCCTGCTCGGCCAGCGTGGCGGCCTTGTCGGTGGCCTCCCACGTGAACTCAGGATCCGTGCGTCCGAAGTGTCCGTAGGCGGCCGTCTTCTGGTAGATCGGACGGCGCAGGTTCAGGCTCTCGATAATCGCCTTGGGCGTCAGCGCAAAGTTCTTGCGCACAAGCTCAGTCAGCTTGGCTTCGCTCAGCTTGCCCGTGCCAAAGGTCTCCACCAGCACGCTCACCGGCTCGGCCACTCCGATGGCGTAGGCCAGCTGCACTTCCGCCTTCTCGGCCAGGCCCGCGGCCACAATGTTCTTGGCGATGTAGCGCGCCATGTACGCCGCCGAGCGGTCCACCTTGGTCGGGTCCTTGCCGCTGAAAGCGCCGCCGCCGTGACGGCCCGCGCCGCCATAGGTGTCCACGATGATCTTGCGCCCCGTCAGGCCGGTGTCGCCCATCGGCCCGCCAATCACAAACCGGCCAGTGGGATTGATGTGGTACTTGGTGTGCTCGTCCAGCCACTTGGCCGGCAGCACGGCCTGGATGACGTGCTTCAGAATGTCGGCGTGCAGTTCCTCGTTGGAAATCGTCTCGGCGTGCTGGCAGCTCACAACCACGGCGTCGATGCGCGCGGGCTTGCCGTTCTCGTCGTACTCAACGGTCACCTGGCTCTTGCCGTCAGGGCGCAGGTAGGGCAGCTTGCCGTTCTTGCGCACCGTGGTCAACTGGTGAGTGAGCTTGTGAGCCAGCGCAATCGGCGCAGGCATCAGCTCCGGCGTCTCGTCGGACGCGTACCCGAACATCATGCCCTGGTCGCCCGCTCCGCCCGTATCCACACCCTGGGCGATATCGCCCGACTGCTTGTTGATCGTGGAGATCACCGCGCAAGTGTTCGAGTCAAAGCCGTACAAAGCGTTGTCGTAGCCGATGGAGGCCACAACGCCCCGCACCAGGCTTTGAAAGTCAACATACGCCTTGGTGGTGATTTCGCCGGCGATCATGATCAGCCCCGTCGCCGTCAATGTCTCGGCGGCAACGCGGCTGTACGGGTCCTGTTCGAGGCAGGCGTCCAGAATCGCGTCAGAAACCTGATCGGCCATCTTGTCCGGGTGGCCCTCAGTCACTGACTCAGAGGTAAACAAAAATCTGTCGCTCAACTTTGCATTCCTCCCCATTGAAGGGATTTGGGTTGTTGGCCTGCCGCGATTGCGCAAGCGCTTCTCCAACTGGACGGCTCCAAAGCCGGAGGCGCCAGCAAGAGCACGTGCATTGGAGAACCGCCCGGGTTCTCTCTGGATCAGCCGAAGCGGAGGGAACGCGAGACCTCCATCCTGCATCGGGAAGACAAGCCTGCACGCGGGGCGTGGGCCGTCGGGTGCATCTCTATATGGTAATTGCGCCGAGGGGCTTGCGGCAAAGGCTCGCAGCGAACGGGGAGAAGCAGCCCTTCAAGGGCGTTTTGCGGCGGGTGAACAGCGGCGGGCAAAATACTGCCGCCTGAGCCCGTTGCCCCGGAGACATTCGTGGGCGGGCAAACGAAGACAGCCTTCAGTGCTTGATCCAGGACGTTGTGCGTGCGATGAAAGCCTGTGCATTGGCAGAGGCGCCATGAATCGGCAGCATGCTGCTCCACCAGCCGGCGCGCACGCCGAAATACCGCACCGCCAGAAATCCGGCTGTTCCCGCAATCAGCAGAAGAACAATCGCGCCAATCCATCGCAGCCGCAACTCAATCGCTTCGCGCCGTTGCAGGCGGGCCTTGCCCACATTGGCGGCGAATGTCGTCCAGCCGCGATCTTCATCGGTCTCAGGCACTGAGCTCGTGTATTCCTGCAGGAATCGCTCCGTCCAGTCGCGCTCGTCCAGCCCAATCGCTCCGGCGTAGCCGCGCACGATGCCTTTGCTGAGAATGCCGCCCGGAAGGAGGCGAAATCTACCCTGCTCCAGCGCAACCAGGTGGCGCTGGCTGATTTTGGTGACTTGCGTGATGTCTTCCAGCGCGATGCCGCGGGACATTCGCTCAGCGCGCAGGTCTTCTCCAAAGTTACCCATCAGCGACCAGAAATCGGGGTTGTGCCCCGAGGGGGATTTCCACAGATACAATAAACCGCATTCTGGCACACAGTCAAAGCGATTTATCGATTGCGCCTTTATTTTCTTTAACCTGAGGCCCAAAAAACAGTGTCGAAGGTATTTGCGAAGTATACAACTTTAGTCACATCTTTCAGTTACACAGGCTCGTACGCAGCCGGCGCAATTGTGCTTCGCGCCTTCCCAGCGCAGTCGGACGTCGGACAGCGTCACAGGCTGTTACCCTTGAATGATGAGGGGCGCGCCTTGTCACAGCCCCTCCGGAGCCGCACCCAGGAATGAATAAGCTCATTTTTGCCAATCTGCTCCACCGGCCGGTGCGCTCAGCCATCAGCGTCCTTGCGGTGGCCATTGAAGTCATCATGATCCTCTCGATTGTCGGCATCTTCATGGGCATGCTCAACGACTCGAAGGCGCGCACCAACGGCATCGGTGCCGACCTTGTGGTCAGCCCGTCCAATGCCAGCTTCATGAGCGGCATGAGCGGTGCGCCCATGTCCGCCAAACTCGCCGAAGTCTTCAAGCGGATGCCGCATGTGACCGTCGCCTCGCCTGTAATCTCCGACTTCTCGATGACCGGGTCGGTAGAAATTCTCTATGGCATCGACTACGTCAGCTACGACGCGCTCAAGCCCTTTGTGTTTCTCTCGGGTACCCCGTTCAAGGGGCCATACGACGTGGTTGTCGACGATGTTTATGCCCGCTCCGGCAGCGGTCACCGCGTGGGAGACACGATCAAGATTCTGAATCACCCGTTCCGCATCTGCGGCATCGTGGAGAGCGGCAAGGGCGGACGGAAACTCGTGCCCCTTGAAACCCTCGGCAGCCTGATGGGCTCCGAGGGCAAGGCATCCGTCATTTATCTCAAGAGCGACGATCCAGCCAGCATCTCCCTCATCCGAAGCGAGATTCAGTCCACCCGCGGCCTGGAAGGCTATCAGGTGCGGACCATGGAAGACCTGATTTCTCTTTACACGCCATCCCGCTTTCCGGGCTTCGACCTCGCTTTGCGCGTGGTCATTTCAATCGCTGTCATTGTGGGCTTCCTGGTGATTTTCCAGTCCATGTACACAGCGGTACTGGAGCGTACACGCGAAATCGGAATCCTGAAGGCGCTCGGATCATCGAAGCTGGTCATCGTCAGCGTAGTGCTGCGCGAGACCGCCATACTCGCTGTTGCCGGAGTGCTGCTCGGCATCGGCGCCACCTACGGCGTCAGGGCGCTGCTCCACTTCAAGTTCGCCACCTTCAGTTTTGAACTGACCGCCGCATGGATCGGCTGGGGCTCTCTGATTGCTTTCGCCGGAGCCCTGTTCGGATCGCTCTATCCCGCATGGCTTGCGGCCCGCAAGGACCCCATCGACGCACTGGCCTACGAATAAGCGCTGGTCGCAGCTTTGCATGGCAGCATTGGGCCGCACTCCAACGGCCCTCGCTTTCTCATGAGCCAGGGGCGCTTTTGCCCTGGCTCGCATGTGTGCCCGCTCGCGAAGTGGACGATGGCGCGCGAACGCGGTGCCGGTATACTCAAAGCTGCCTTCTATCCAGTTCTTTTCAGGATTCTTCCACTCTCCGGAGAAGCAGCAATTGACGATCGCTTCCAAACGTTGGGTGTATGCCGCATGGCTGGTCCTTATCTGCGGGTTTGCCGCCCTGCACGCCCTGCACCTGCGCGCAGATTTCCCCAACCACTCGCCGTGGCTGAACGACTGGGCCAAATACACCGATGAGGGCTGGTACGGCAACGCCGCCATCCGCGCGCACCTGTTCGGCAACTGGTATCTGCCGGGCGACTTCAACCCTGCGCCGGCGGTGCCCGTCTGGCCCTTCATCGAGTGGGTCCTGTTCTTCTTTACCGGGGTTACGATTGAAGCTGCCCGCGGGCTGGCCATCGCCTTCTTTTTTGCCAACCTGGCGCTGACCTACCTGCTGCTGCGGACGCGCGGGCCGCGCTGGATGCCGCTGCTGGCGCTCACGCTGCTGGTCACAAGTCCCTTCCTCTACTGCTTCAGCCGCCTTGCCATCCTGGAGCCGATGCTGACCGCCTTCACGCTCGCCGCCCTGAACCTGGCAGTCCGGCTCCCGCGCTTCCGCCGTCCGGTCCTCGTCTCAGTCCCCATTGGCCTGCTCTTCACCCTCATGCTCCTCACCAAGACGACGGCCGTCTTCCTGCTCCCTGCGCTTGGTTGGGCAATGCTGCTTCCGCTGTGGCAGAATCGCAGGCTCGCCGTGCGCTGCGCCCTCGCCGCCGCAGGCGCCAGCGCCTTCACCTTTGCGCTGTGGATGGCGCTGATCGTGCGCCTCGGCCTCTTGCCCGACTACAAGTACCTCTTCTTTGTGAACAACTACCCCAAGCCGGCGCAGTTCTATTGGCCGTTGCTCAGCTTGTGGTGGTCCTTTCACGGCGGCCTCTGGGTGGATCACATCCTTATTCCGCTGTCAGGGCTGCTCGTGCTGGGCGCGGCGCTCGCATGGCGCGGCGCGTGGGGTCGCGGCCTTCTGCTGGACCCGGTTTTTGGCGCGTCTGTGCTGGCCGTTGCCGGCTACGTCCTTTTCATGACGTATCAGGACCACCCGCAGCCACGCTACTTTGCGCTGACGGCTTTCTTCTGCATCTTCCTCGTGGCGCAGGGAGCAGCCGCTCTGCTCGGCACTGCCGGCTTGCCGCGCCAGTTGGGATGGGCTGTGGTGGCGCTCGCCATTGCAGCGGCTGTCACCAACAGCGTCTGGACCCTGAGCTATGCCGCGAATCCCGAATACACCTTCGTGGACGCAGCCACGCAACTGACCCGCTACATCGATCAACATCCCAACGGCAAGCGGCTTCTGGTTTCCATCAGCGGCGACCAGATTACCCTCGTGACCCATCTGCCCACCCTCTGCGACGACTTCGGCACGCCCAGCGCCACCTATCCTGACCTGGAAGCGAAGCTCGCCCGCTATCAGCCCGGCTGGTACGCCACCTGGAACGACCTCGACCCCGGCACTCTCGCCGACATCCACACCCACTTCTCCCTGGAGCAGGTGGCCAGCTTCCGCGCCTTCGACGACCCGGACCGCAACGTGCTCGTGCTCTTCAAACTGCACCCGCTTCCCGCGGGAATGGCGCGAAACGAGGACGTCGAAAATCTCCAGATCGCGCTCCCCGGCGACAAGATTGCCATCCCCATCGAATAGGCATTTCTCCTGCCCAAGCCACGGCCTCTCGCGGGTCAGCCGTCCGTCCGCTACAACAGACCGAAAGCCCGCCTTTTCATGGCGAAAGCCCCCTTCCGGAACCCTGTGACTGCAATCACTCGACAGTCTCCCATGCGAGTGTTACGCTTCCCGTGACTTTTTTCCCGGCTTATTGATGTAGCGTTTCGCGGGGTCGTTCGTGTTACGGCTTCAAACCAATTGTTCGGAGGATATGTGACTGCAACGTACTGGGTGTACTTTTTTCTGGCAGTGAGCGTGTCAACGCTCGTTGGGGGCTTTCTGTTTGCGCGTCAGGTCATCGGCTCTTACGCAGGGACTGCGGCGATGCAGCGGATTGCCGCCGCAATCACGCAGGGGGCCGGGGCATTTTTCAAGCGCCAGTACAGGACCGTGGGGGCCATCATGGGCCTGCTGCTTCCCGCATTCGCCCCCACATTCGCCAACGCACAGACGGAACACACGGGCGGAGGAGAAGCCAACCTGGTGCTCCCGGATTTGACGTCCGTGAATTTTTTCGGCATGAATGGACATGCCCTGCTGATGGTCGGATTGCTCTTCTGCGTCGGCGGCCTGCTCTTCGGCCTGGCGATCTATGTGCAGTTGAAGAACCTGCCCGTTCATCGCACGATGCGCGAAATCTCCGAACTGATCTATGAGACGTGCAAGACCTATCTGATTACACAGGGAAAGTTCATCCTTCTGCTCTGGGCTTTTATCGCCGTCATTATCGCGCTGTACTTCGGCTATCTGGCGCCGGTCCCGGGAAAATCCATTGCGGTTACGTTGCCGATCATTTTGTTGTTCAGCGTCGTCGGCATCTGCGGCAGCTATGGCGTGGCGTGGTTCGGAATTCGCGTCAACACCTTTGCGAACTCAAGGACGGCATTCGCAGGCTTGCGCGGCAAACCGTATCCGGTCTATGCAATTCCGCTGAAGGCCGGCATGAGCATCGGCATGTTGCTCATCTCGGTCGAGCTGCTCATCATGCTCTTCATCCTGTTGTTCATCCCGCGCGATTATGCGGGCCCCTGCTTCATTGGCTTCGCGATTGGCGAAAGCCTGGGCGCCGCGGCCCTGCGTATTGCCGGCGGCATCTTCACCAAGATCGCCGACATTGGCGCCGATCTCATGAAGATCGTATTCAAGATCAAGGAAGACGATGCGCGCAACCCGGGCGTCATCGCGGACTGTACGGGTGACAACGC